>NZ_JBETMF010000013.1:0-177945 GCF_040427045.1 Agrobacterium vacciniicorymbosi | reverse complement strand
ATTACGCCATAATGGACGCACCGGCCATGGCAGCATAACTTAAACGAAATGGCCTCCGGCAAAACCGGTGCGGGTCACAAACATCTCGTGTTGCCGAAAAGCGGCGCCTATGTAATTGCTTCCACCCAAACAGGAGAACGCATGACGGAAAAGTATGGGCCCTACAAACAAATGGGAATTCTTGCAGAGCGGATGGCCGCCCATTACCAAACGGATGCGACCCTGGAACTGGGACCACATCTTGCTCACTACATGGATGAGGTCCAAGTCAATATTGCCGCCCACCATTTCGACCATGTGGGGTTCATGAGAAAAATAGACGAGCGGCTAAAGGCAACCTTGGCAGCGACTTCAAACCCTCGGCGTGTAGAGTTCTTGCACGCGGTTACGGTTGCGCTGCAAGACCGCATGGACGCTCATCCAGTGGTAGACCATTAACTTGTGCGGCTCTACTCACGCGCTTTAGAACCAGCGCCCGCGCGCTATTGAGTTTCTATGATGTCGATTGGCACGCAACCTAAAACTGCATAAAATCTTACCCGCCCGTGATTATTCGAAACGTTTGCGAAGGAATGCGGCTGCCTCCCTCGACTCTGCCAGTGAAATCGTGTGCCCGACGCCGGGGAAGATTTCGGACGTCACGTCGAACCCTGCTGACTTCAGTTGGTTTGCCGCTGCGACTGTTGCTGCCGAAGGTATTGTCCTGTCTGCTTCGCCATGCATCAATAATATCTTCGTAGCCGATGAGGTTGAGGTCGGTGGTAGAGGCAGCAGTCCTGCGAAGCTGACGAGAGCACCGACCTTCCATCGACCCGATGCCACAGCGTCCAGCGCCATGATTGCTCCCTGAGAAACCCCGACGAAGGCCACCCTGTCCAACGCACCTTCGAAACCCTCTCGCTTGATGATATCCGAGACCATGTCATCGAACGCGCGTCGGGCGGCCTCTATTCGCTCGGGGCGCATGACTTGGTCATCGATCGCAAACCATTGACGACCGCCTGATCTGTGGGGAAACGGCGCGTCTGGCGCGACGTACTCTGTATCGGGCAACGTTGCCTGCCAGGACTCGGCGACCGCTTCCATGACAGCGCCCCGCCCCCGAAGTCCGTGAAACAGGATCACCAGGTGGCGCGCGCGCAGTCCTTTCTGCGCGTCCGCCAATTGTGCGGTGCGTCCTTCTATCTGGGCAATCCTGATGTTATCCGCGGCACTCGCGGCCCTCTCCGGAACACTTCGGAATTCCCTGTCAGCAGCAATGGCTTGGACTGGGCTTGCGACGGCGTATATCGCTGAGATCGCGAGGACGAATAGGCAAAAAAGGGCGGCGGGATTTGACGATGTCATGGGATTTTCCTGTTGTGTCGTCCCAACCACGACCCTTAGGCGTTCGTTCCGCACAACTGCCGTGCCGAAACTGACAATCTCGTTGTCTCCGTTCGCTCATGCTTATATTTCGGGGCGGGACAAAAACTTGATTATCTGCCGTCTCCGATCAAAGACCATCCACACATCAATCGCGATCAGCGGCAGGCCAGTCGGATGAGCGACATTTTCATCTCCAGCGAAAATATCCCCCCACAGCACTAGATCAGCTGAACGATGCGCCAGCCCCTGCGTTATCTCCACACTATAGGAGATCGCGCTATGAGACGTTTGCTTGTCGCATCTATTCTTTCAATCACGGCATCACAGGGGTTTGCTATGGATGGCTTGTCGGATTTCAACTGGAAAAACCGTGTCGTGCTCGTCTTTGGTGACGCTGGTGATCAAAAGGTCACACGGCAGATATCGCTGCTGGAACGCCAGAAAGGAGAATTGGCAGACCGGGACATGGTCGTCATCCAGGTGTCAGGGCAGCAGGCTCACGCTGTTTATGGAGAGGCTGCTGTCATGGATGCTGGAAGCCTGAAGAAGGCTGCGGATGTCAGCGGAAATGGTTTCCACATTGTCCTGGTGGGCAAGGATGGCGGTGTGAAGCTCCGAAGCGAGCACGTTGTCACGAACGTCGAAATGTTCGATCTCATCGACCGGATGCCGATGCGACGCGCTGAACGGAATTGACGTCTTATGGGTAAGGCGCCACCCTATCCGGAAACGCCTGATGGAAGGTACTTTGTCGTTAAGGGACGTCTCTGGCGTAAGACCAACCCTAACCTTTCGAAGCCGGATGAAGAGCAGCTTGTACGTGAACTTATGGCGGCTAGGCGCGCCGTTCGCGCCAGAAAAGGCGATGCCGACGAGACTATATCTGCTCGAAGCAGAGTTGACACTGCAAAGATCGCTTTGGGTGAGCGAGGGCCGGTCTGGTGGGAAGACGGCGCGCCTGACTATAATCGCCACCTCCCTCGCAATACGCCCTATTCGGACTGGTTTGCTGGACTTACGGATGACTAAACATGCTGGACAGCATGTAAGGAAAGCTTGAATAATCGCGGGGTTACAATCCGCTCTGCGGTGGCAAGTGAGGCCATCGAACGAGCGCGTCGCGACATTTGTTAGTCCGTAGATGCCTCTCTCAAGGGCGCTCGAACCAGCCATAGATATTCTACAACAGGATTTTCCCAGCTTCGGGAAAAGCTCTCGCTTACCAAATGTTCTGAGGCGGTCTGTGGCAAAGAGAAGCTGAAGCCCCCCACGGTCCATTGTTGTCGCACGACCTCAGTCAGCATGACGCGCCATAAGTGACGGTACTTGTTGCTCAAAAAACTTCGAGAACGAGGCAATTCTCGGCGGCAGTGCCTGATAAGGCGGGTAGTAGAGCGTCAGCCAAAGATCTGGTGGTGTCCATGCGGGCAAAACGTGGATGAGTTTTCCCGATTGAAGTTGCTCCTCTACATGAAACTTCGGGAGCAATGCTACACCGGCACCCTCTGCCGCCATGCTTGCAAGAACCTCACCGCTATTGGAGCTGAACGCTCTGCCCGCTGAGATACTTGCGCTTCCGCTGCCATCGGAGAGCACCCAATTCTCCCTCCTGCTTTCCCCGCTATAGGCGAGGCAATCGTCCGGCGTCAGTTCACTTGGATGCTGTATATCCGCAAACCGGCTTCCCGGAGCAGCAACCAGAATACGCTTTACCACGCTGATTTTCCGCCAGATCGTAAACTTGTCCGATGGTGCTGCTGAGATGCGGATTGCCAGATCGAAATCATCATCGATGATGTTGACCAGACCATCGCCGAGGGACACTTCGAAGCTGATCTTTGGGTAACGTTCACGGAACCCGGACAGGATAGGTGGCAAAACCTGCTGGCCGAACCATGTGGGCGCACTGATCCGCAGGCGGCCGTGGTCAGCCTTGTGGGTGTTCATCACGTCTTTTCTGGCATTTTCCAATGCCTCGAAGGCGGGCTGTATCTGCGCCGCGTAGATTGCGCCGTCGGTGGTCAGAGAAACCTGCCGCGTCGTGCGCACGAAGAGCTGAACGCCGAGATCCTCCTCTAACGCAGCAATCGCACGCGTCACAGCCGCTGGCGTCATATCCAGTTCCCGCGCGACCTGCGCGAAATTGCGCTTTTCCGCAGCCATCAAAAAGGTTCGCAGAGCCTTGTAGTCGTTCATTGATTATTTCACCCAACGCAATTCATTGGCAATTATTATTGCAATTCTTTTGCGTGATCAACTGGCTTAGATTTCAAATCACACCAGACAACGAACTCAGAAAAGGAAGGCCAGCAGCACGATGTCACTTTCAGACAATCGGTCGGCATAACCTTCAAGACTTAACGCCTCCCCTCCTCCATTGCCTTAATCAACACATCAAAGGAAAGACGACAATGTCCAACAAGCTTCAGGTTCTCACGCCCCAGAACAGCCAGATCATCTTCATCGACCAGCAGCCACAGATGGCCTTCGGCGTGCAATCCATCGACCGGCAGGTGTTGAAGAACAATGTCGTTGGCCTTGCCAAGGCGGCCAAGATTTTCAACATTCCGACCACGATCACCACTGTCGAAACAGACAGCTTCTCGGGCAACACGTTCCCGGAATTGCTGGCAGTCGTACCAGACAATGACATTCTCGAACGCACCTCGATGAATTCCTGGGATGACCAGAACGTCCGCGATGCGCTTGCCAAGAATGCCGCAAACGGTCGAAAAAAGGTCGTCGTCGCCGGTCTTTGGACGGAAGTCTGCAATACGACCTTCGCGCTCTCCTGCATGAACGACACGGATTATGAAATCTACATGGTTGCGGACGCTTCCGGCGGCACCTCTGTGGATGCCCACAAATATGCCATGGACCGCATGGTTCAGGCTGGTGTGGTTCCCGTCACCTGGCAGCAGGTTCTTCTGGAATGGCAGCGTGATTGGGCACGTAAGGAAACCTACGATGCCGTCACAACCTTGGTCAAAGAGCATTCCGGCGCTTACGGCATGGGCATCGATTACGCCGTGACCCACGTCCACGGCGGTGCCGAGCGCGTCAGCCACGGCAAGCGCATCGGCCCGAACCCGGCCGCCATCTGATTTGAAGCTGCCCCGCCTGAATTATCGGGCGGCGCCGTCATTTTGGAAAAGGAATGCATCCATGAAAATCTACCTGCTGTCGCTCGCCGTCGGCCTCCTCGTCGGAGTTATTTACGGCCTTCTCAATGTCCGCTCACCCGCGCCGCCCGTCATCGCTCTCGTCGGTCTTCTTGGCATTCTCGTTGGCGAACAGATTGTGCCGCTGGCCAAAACGATCTGGAACAAGGAGCCAGCAGCAGTCTCGTGGCTCAACCACGTCAAGCCGCATATGTTCGGCCATATGCCCAAGGGCGGGCAGACCTCTGTCGATCTTGCCGCCTCCAGACAAGACGCCCCTGAAGGTAAAGGCTGATGACGACGCGCGCACGTTCCTGGGTGCGGCTTCCAGCCTCGCCTTGTCCAATCTCTTCTCGCCGGCCAAAGCCGCGGATACTAACAAGACCGGAGCACACACCATGCATCCCGATATCATCCTTCACAATGGCCGCGTCACGACGCTGGATCGCGCCAATCCCAATGCGACGGCCATTGCCATCAAAGACGGTCTGTTTGCGGACGTGGGCAGCGATGGCGATGTCATGGCACTTGCCGGACCGGACACGAAGATCATCGACCTCAAAGGCAAACGCGTCCTGCCCGGGCTGATCGACAACCACACCCACGTCGTGCGCGGCGGGTTGAACTTCAACATGGAACTGCGGTGGGATGGCGTCCGCTCGCTGGCCGATGCCATGGATATGCTGAAGCGGCAGGTGGCAAACACCCCTGCCCCGCAATGGGTGCGCGTGGTTGGTGGTTTCACCGAACATCAGTTTGCGGAAAAGCGCCTACCGACAATCGAGGAAATCAACGCGATTGCGCCGGATACCCCTGTGTTCCTGCTGCACCTTTATGACCGGGCGCTTCTCAATGGTGCCGCCCTTCGCGCCGTTGGCTATACCAGAGATACGCCCAACCCGCCGGGCGGCGAAATCACCCGCGATCTCAACGGCAATCCGACAGGGCTGCTGCTGGCCAAGCCGAATGCGGGCATTCTCTATTCCACGCTTGCCAAGGGTCCGAAGCTGCCGCTGGACTATCAGGTCAACTCCACGCGCCATTTCATGCGGGAGCTGAACCGACTAGGCATCAGCGGCGTCATCGATGCAGGTGGTGGTTTCCAGAATTACCCCGATGATTACGAGGTCATCCAGAAACTTTCCGACGAAAACCAGATGACGGTTCGTCTGGCGTATAATCTGTTCACTCAAAAGCCAAAGGAAGAGAAAGAGGACTTTCTCAAATGGACATCCTCGGTCAAATACAAGCAGGGTAACGATTACTTCCGCCACAATGGCGCGGGCGAAATGCTGGTCTTTTCAGCAGCCGATTTCGAGGACTTCCGTCAGCCGAGGCCTGAAATGGCCCCGGAAATGGAAGACGAGTTGGAAGAGGTCGTGCGGGTTCTGGCCGAAAACCGCTGGCCATGGCGCCTGCACGCCACCTATGACGAAACAATCACGCGAGCACTGGACGTTTTCGAAAAGGTCAACAAGGACATTCCGCTGGAAGGCCTGAACTGGTTCTTCGACCATGCCGAAACGATTTCGGATCGCTCCATCGACCGGATCGCGGCGCTCGGCGGCGGCATCGCCACCCAGCATCGCATGGCCTATCAGGGCGAATATTTCGCCGAGCGCTATGGCCACGGTGTCGCCGAAGCAACGCCTCCGATCCGCAAAATGCTGGACAAGGGCGTCCATGTCTCAGCCGGTACCGATGCCACCCGTGTCGCCTCCTATAATCCATGGGTGTCGCTGTCGTGGATGGTGACCGGCAAGACCGTTGGCGGCATGCAGCTTTATCCGCGCGCAAACTGCCTGGACCGTGAAACGGCACTGCGCATGTGGACGGAAAAGGTCACATGGTTTTCCAATGAGGAAGGCAAGAAGGGACGCATCGAAAAGGGCCAGTTCGCCGATCTCGTCGTGCCGGACAAGGATTTTTTCTCCTGCGCTGAAGACGAAATCTCGTTCCTGACCTCAGACCTCACCATGGTCGGCGGCAAGATCGTCTATGGTTCGGGTGACTTCAAGGCGCTGGATGAAAACGACGTGCCGCCAGCCATGCCGGACTGGTCTCCGGTTCGAAAGTTCGGCGGTTATGCCGCCTGGGGCGAACCGGAAGGTGCCGGTCAACGGTCGCTGCGCCGGACTGCCATAAGCTCCTGCGGCTGCGCCAGTGACTGCGGTGTTCACGGCCATGACCACGCAGGTGCATGGACGTCGAAACTGCCGATTGCCGATCTCAAGGGCTTCTTCGGGGCGCTGGGTTGCTCGTGCTGGGCGGTGTGATTGCCCCTGCTTTGGCGAACGGGCGTCGCCGCTCGTTCGCTCCCATAATTACAAAAAATGCAATTAAATCGAAACTATTGATGCAATTGTTGGCAGCAATGTTTCGGCGCAAGATCACTCCATCGCAAGACGACAGCCCGTCAAACCGGGCCAACCTGCAGGAGCAGCCATGACCTACCAAACACACACCACCAATCGACTGAAAACAGGTCTGGCGGGCATCATCGCGACGCCAGCGGTGCGTACCGTTGCGCTACTAGCGCTCTGCGCCGCCTATATTCAGGGGCCACTGACCAAGATATTCGATTTCAACGGTGCCATGGCCGAGATGGACCATTTTGGCCTGCATCCAGCGGCAGTCTTTGCAGTCATTGTCATCATTTTCGAGCTGACGGCGTCTGCCATGGTGATATCAGGCGTTCTGCGCTGGGCAGGAGCACTGGCGCTTGCGGGCTTCACGTTGATGGCCACATTCATCGCGCTCCGATTCTGGGAAATGGCTCCCGGCATGGACCGCATGATGGCAACCAACGCTTTCTTCGAACATCTCGGCCTTGCCGGTGCGTTCGTCTTCGTTGCGGCTTATGACCTCACCAAGGGAGCGAAGTGATGACCGCCCGCATATCATCCACCGGCGGAAGCTTCGCGCCGCTGCGCCAGCCTGTCTTTGCAGTCCTTTGGGCGGCAACGGTTCTGGGCAATACCGGCAGTTTCATGCGCGATGTCGCCAGTTCCTGGCTGATGACCGATCTTTCCGCCGCGCCCGCAGCCGTCGCTCTTGTTCAGGCCGCCGGTACGCTTCCGATCTTCCTTCTGGCGATCCCGGCTGGCGTCCTTTCCGACATTCTCGACCGCCGCAAATTCCTGATCGCCATCCAGCTTCTGCTTGCCAGCGTCAGCATATCGCTGATGACGCTGTCCTATTTCGGCATGCTCTCAGTCAGCGCATTGATCGGCCTCACATTTCTTGGCGGCATTGGCGCGGCCCTTATGGGGCCGACATGGCAGGCCATCGTTCCTGAACTTGTGCCGCGTGAAGATGTGAAAGGCGCTGTTGCGCTCAACTCGCTTGGCATCAACATTGCCCGGTCCGTCGGACCTGCGGCGGGTGGTCTGCTGCTTGCGGCGTTCGGGGCTGCTGTCACCTATGGGGCCGATGTTGCCAGCTATATTCTAGTCATAGCAGCCCTCATCTGGTGGCCGCGTGCCAAAAATGCCGACGACGCTTTATCCGAAAATTTTCTCGGCGCATTCCGTGCTGGACTGAGATATACCCGCGCCAGCAAACCGCTGCATGTCGTGCTGTTGCGCGCCGCTATCTTCTTCGCCTTTGCCAGTGCAGCCTGGGCACTCCTGCCCCTCGTCGCCCGCCAGCTTCTCGGCGGTGATGCCAGCTTCTATGGCCTTCTGCTCGGCTCGGTCGGTGCAGGCGCCATTGGCGGTGCGCTGGTGATGCCGAAACTGCGCGAGCAATTTGACTCCAACGGCCTGCTTCTTGGCTCTGCCATCGTGACAGCCCTCGTCATGGGCATTCTCTCTCTTGCCCCGCCGCAATGGTTGGCCATCGTCATCCTCCTGTTTCTCGGCGCATCCTGGATCACGGCGCTGACGACTTTGAATGGCGCAGCACAGGCCGTTCTGCCCAATTGGGTCAGAGGTCGGGGACTTGCGGTTTATCTGACGGTCTTCAACGGCGCGATGACCGCCGGCAGCCTTGGCTGGGGTGCAGTGGGTGAAGCCGTAGGTGTACCAGCAACGCTGCTCATCGGAGCCGCCGGATTGCTAGTCGCGGGGTTCATCATGCACCGCGTCAAGCTTCCCGCAGGCGATGCGGATCTCGTCTCTTCCAACCATTGGCCGGAGCCGCTGGTTGCCGAGCCTGTCGCACATGATCGCGGCCCGGTTCTGATCCTGATCGACTACCATGTCGAGAAGCACAACCGCACCAAGTTCCTGCATGCGCTCGATGAGATGTCATCGGAACGACGTCGCGATGGTGCATATGGTTGGGGCGTTACAGAAGACTCCGCCGACCCCGAGAAGATCACCGAATGGTTCATGGTGGAATCCTGGGCAGAACATTTGCGCCAGCACAAGCGCGTGTCCAATGCGGACGCGGATGTTCAGAGCAAGGTCATCGCATTCCATACCGGTCCGGACAAGCCCGTGGTTCGGCACCTTCTGACAATCAACAAGCCGGGCAAAGCAAAATGACGGCATTATTGCAATTATCGAAATATATTTGAGAGTTTTATTGCGATTGTTAGCCGTTCGTTTTCGGCGCATTCTCTTCACATAGACAAACGCACTGCACACGAAACCACTTCGAACCAACAGGGAGCCGTCATGGCCGACCACAATTTTCCTATGAGCCGCCGTGATGCACTTCTTGTCGGCGCTGCCATGACTGCGGGTGTGCTGCTTCCAACCCGCCCGGTCCATGCTGCACCGGCTGCCACACATCCAAATCCAACCACAGGAGACACGACAATGGGCTTCGTTAAAACCACAGACGGCACCGACATCTTCTACAAGGACTGGGGGCGCAAGGACGCACAGCCAATCGTGTTCCATCACGGCTGGCCTTTGTCTTCCGACGACTGGGACGCGCAGATGCTGTTCTTCCTCGCAAACGGCTACCGCGTTGTGGCCCATGATCGTCGCGGCCATGGTCGCTCGGCGCAGGTCTCAGATGGCCATGACATGGACCATTACGCTTCCGACGCGTTCGCCGTTGTCGAAGCCCTTGACCTGAAGAACGCCGTTCACATCGGCCATTCCACAGGCGGCGGCGAAGTTGCCCGCTATGTCGCAAAGCACGGCCAGCCTGCCGGTCGCGTTGCAAAGGCCGTGCTGGTCTCCGCCGTTCCGCCGCTGATGCTGAAGACAGAAGCCAACCCTGAAGGCCTGCCGATGGAAGTTTTCGACGGCTTCCGGTCAGCCACTGCTGCCAACCGCGCTCAGTTCTTCCGCGATGTTCCCGCCGGCCCATTCTACGGCTTCAACCGCGAAGGTGCGACCGTTCATGAAGGCGTGATCCAGAATTGGTGGCGTCAGGGCATGATGGGCAGCGCAAAGGCCCATTACGATGGCATTAGGGCCTTCTCGGAAACCGACCAGACCGAAGACCTGAAGGCCATCACCGTACCAACGCTGGTTCTCCACGGCGAAGACGACCAGATCGTGCCGATTGCAGATGCGGCTCACAAGGCCATCAAGCTGCTGAAGAACGGTACGATCAAGACATATCCTGGTCTCCCGCACGGGATGCTGACCACCAGTGCCGATGTCCTGAACGCCGACCTGCTGGCCTTCATCAAGGCGTAAGCCAACTCAACATGATGCCGACGGCCAAGTGTCGTCGGCATCATCAGCCTAGTGGCGGTTGCGCGAACGCCATTCGTCCGGCGTGATACCCACGGAATGCGCAAAACTTTCAATGAAGGTTGCTTGGTCGCTGAAGCCACAGGCATCCGCAACCTGATCGATACTCTCGCCTGTCTTGGTGAGGTAGGCCTTTGCCCTGGCAATCCGGCTTGCCAACAGCCACTCGCCGATGGACTGTCCTGTCGTCTCTTCAAAGCCGGAGGACAGCTCTTCCACGGAAAAGCCGCTGGCAATGGAGATATCCTCAAGGCCGATATCGCGGGAAAGATTGGTGTTGATATAGGCTTTGATCCGCTTTTCCTGCAGGGAGGTAAACTGCCCGGACGCCGAAAGATGTTGAGCGGGAGACCGGCCATATTTATGGGCAAGATGCGCGATGAAGGCGAGACCGATGTGGGGAACGAGCGTATCCCTTACCTCATCCGGCATGTCGAACATGGGCATAAGCGCTGCGCCCATATTGCGGATCACCTGATCATGCAAACCGCGACAGGTTAGGAAATCATCGATCTGCGGCTCGCCTGCTTCCTCGGTCAGTTCGGCAAGATGTGAAAACGGAACATGGAAGGCGAGCACATCCAGCCGACCGTTGATGGAAATCGCCGCACCCTGTTTGAGGCTTACAAGACAGATGGAGGCTTTGGGATAGATCTTGATCGGCTCTAACCGCTCGTCCAACCCAATATCGGAATGCTGGGCATCCTCAAGATATAGCATGACGAGGAATGCGTTGTCCGGCTCCAGAATGACGCGGCTGTTGCCATGCTCATACCATTGCTGAAGATGCACGACGGTGAGTTGGGCATCCCGTAACGGCCTGATGACCAATGCCCTTGCCGCTTTTACGCCAAAGCTCTCTGCAATTTTTTCACTGACTGCCAACCATTCACTCACATTCGTATCGTTCTTGCATAAACTACGTTGCAGGCCTGATTGCGGATCATCTATCGCAGTTTCCTACACATAATTTGTCACGCTATCTTGTATAAAAGCATTCTTGTAGAGTGGTAAGGGTCCGCAAACTGATTGCAATGCAGGAACCCGTTGGGCCTATCAACGAACACCGTTGCTGCAATCAAAAGGAAGGTGGGTTTCATGAGTGCCGGTCCAGACGATAAAGGCCTCCCCCTCCCCGGCAAAACCTCCGACAAGTTCGGCTGCACGTTGACGCAACTGTCGATCAACCAAAGCCTGTCATCCTCGAACATAGATATTTTCCGCAAGGCGACGCAATCCACCGCACTTGACCAGGTGAAGACATCGGCCAGCAATCAGGGTTTCGTGGTTGGAGTGTCATTGCTCGCGGGTCACGAGCGGAGGATTTTTCACGACAATCATGCGACCAGCCATGATTTTTCCGAGAACGCGATCTACATCCGAGATCTCTCCGACAATTACAAAGCCGATCTCAGCACGCCTTTCGATTTCATGCTGTTTCAGATTTCATCCTCTTCCCTTGCAAAGATAGCGGAAGATGCGGATGTGAGTGGCGTAACCCTGCTGACGACGGAAACAGCATCCAAAGACATCGTCCTCGCCAACCTGGCCCGCGCTCTGCTCCCCGCGCTTCACCGTCCAGAAGAAGCAAATGCCTTGTTCGTTGACCAGATGACGACGGCCATCGGCACCTATCTGGTGCAACGTTACGGCGGAAAGACCGCACCGACCGCCAGCAAAGCGCCGACATTGTCTCGCGCACATCTGGAGATGGCGAAATCGATCCTTCTAGAGCATCTCGAAGGCGAGGTATCGATTGCCGACGTCGCCGAAGCCTGCAACCTCTCACGCGGCTATTTCATTCGCGCCTTCCGCGAAGCAACGGGCATGACGCCCTATCAGTGGCTCCTGAACCAACGCATTGATCGCGCCCGGCACATGATCAGCGCCACCAGCACACCGCTCGCCGAGATCGCCGTGGCTTGCGGCTTTGCGGACCAGAGCCACTTCACACGGGTGTTTTCAAATATCGCAGGAACAACACCCGGCACTTGGCGTCGCAATTCATAAAATGCTCAGAGTAAATATAAGTCTCAACCCTTGAGTGACGGCCTGCCTGATGTCGCTCTAAAGCGCATGCCTGATTTCTGTATCAACCCATTCCAGTGCACGACCACCGACGGAAAGTAATTGAAGCGGTGCGACCGGGTCTTTTGTCTCGCTATCCACCAAAACGGAACGCCGTTCGTCGGCTCGATACAGATGCGCTTCGCCCCATTGCCTGAGCGCGACGATCACCAGAAAGAGGTTCCGCCCTTTTGTGGTGAGAACATATTCCCGGTAGGCGCTGCCATCGGAGGCAGACACCAGCTTAAGCACACCGGCTTCAACAAGATCGCGCAAACGCGATGACAGCATACCCTTTGCGATTCCGAGATTCTTTTGGAAATCGCTGAAGCGCGTGATGCCATCGAAGGCATCGCGGACGATCAGCAGTGACCACCAGTCGCCGATTGCATCAAGCGTGCGCGCCACAGGACATTCCGCTTCTCGAAAGCTTTTCCTTTTCACTCCATCACCTCCACTAAACTGGTTCTAAAATAGAACTAGAACACGTGTGTCGCAAGTGGTCTTATGTTGAGACCGGACTGGAGCATATCGATGGAAAAGATGACAGCAACCAAGCAGCCGCCTTACGATGAAAGAATGGAGCTACAGGCAACACCGGCACTGTTGCCAAGATGGCTGGTCATGATTTTCGCTGTCACCTGCGGCATCAGCGTCGCCAATATCTATTATGCCCAGCCGCTGCTCAATGCGATCGCCTCCGATCTAGCCATAAACCCGGCAAAAATCGGCCTCGTCGTGACGCTGACACAGATCGGCTACGCGGCGGGTCTTTTCCTCGTCGTGCCGCTGGGTGATCTTGTCGACCGCCGCAAGCTCATCCTTTCCCAGACCATCTTGTCGGCCATTGCACTCGCCCTTGTCGGTCTTTCGCCCAGCGCCAGCATTTTCTTTAGCGCAATGATAGCCGTCGGCCTTCTCGCAGTCGTCGTTCAAGTGCTGGTCGCCTTCACCGCAAGCCTCGCGGCTCCGGCAGAGAGGGGTCGCGCCGTCGGCCTGGTGACGAGCGGAGTGGTCACTGGAATTTTGGCTGCCCGGTCTATAGCCGGACTAATTGCCGACTTCGGAGGCTGGCGTGCCGTCTACCTCACATCAGCTACGCTGATGCTCGTGATGGCGACAGTCCTCTTCCGCGTTCTGCCTCGCCAAAAGGCGTCCAAGACCTCTGACACTTATGCCACCATCGTGAAATCCATCCCCGCGCTCTTCCTGCATGACGGTCTGTTGCGCCAGCGCGCAATATTCGCCTTTCTTACATTTGCAAGCTTCAGCACGCTATGGACAGCCATGGTGCTGCCGTTGAGTTCAGCGCCCTACGAGTTGTCGCACACCGAAATTGGCCTGTTCGGACTGGCCGGACTTGCTGGTGCATTGGCCGCGAATGCAGCTGGCCGACTGGCAGATCGTGGATTTGCGCGGTGGACGACAGGACTGTCGCTCGCTTTGCTTACCCTATCCTGGCTTGGGATCGGCTTTCTGCCTCAATCTTTGCTCGCCTTCCTCGTCGGCGTCATCCTTCTAGACTTCGCAGTCCAGGCCGTCCACGTTACCAATCAAAGTCTGATTTTCGCTGCGCGCCCTGACGCCCACAGCCGGCTGGTCGGCGGGTACATGATCTTCTATTCACTCGGCAGTGCGGTCGGCGCCGTCGCCTCGACAACCATCTACGCCAGCTGCGGATGGACCGGCGTTTCCATCCTCGGCGCCGCATTCAGCGGCACCGCTCTGTTGTTCTGGCTCGTGAGCCTGCCGCGTGCTGGACGAAAATTCCGCTCCTTTCCTAACTCTTGAAAAGATGCGCCTTACCAAGAATGGAAACGGAAACGGCTTCTCCGCTACCCATTGTTTCATGAGATGGAAGGTTCACATGGAAGGACGCACCAGTGCTGTTAAGCGTGACCCTTGCGGTGAAAGCTGGCCCGCAGAAGCTCACGTCATTGATTGTGCCAGATGACTGCTTGTTGCTGGTCGCTCTCGTTACGACAATCTGTTCCGGGCGGATCATGATCTGGGCTTTGCCGCGATAGAGGTCATCCTCGACAGGCAGCCGACCGAGCTCACTATCGGCATGGCCGTCAGCAACATCTGCCGAAACAATAATTGCCTCCCCTAAAAACGTTGCGGTCGCGGGATCGACCGGGCGGGCGTAAAGTTCTTGGGGCGAACCGACCTGAGCAAAACGGCCTCTTTGCATCACCACCAGCTGTTCGGCAAAGGCAAAGGCCTCACTTTGGTCATGCGTGACGAGGATGGTCGGAATGCCTGCGGCGGATAGAACCTCGGTAACCGCTTTTCGTGTGGCGACCCGCAAACCGGTGTCGAGCGCGGAAAAGGGTTCATCCAAAAGCATTAAGCGCGGCTTTCTCGCCAATGCACGTGCCAGCGCGACACGTTGCTGCTGGCCGCCCGAGAGCTGGTCGGGTTTGCGCGACAGCATCGCGCGGTCAAGCCCAACCATGTCCATCAACTCGGCTGCCTTGCTGTGTCTGACCGCCTTCTCGGCATTCACGCCAAAGGCAATATTGTCTGCGACCGACAAATGCGGAAACAGGCAGCCGTCCTGTGCAACTATGCCGATATTGCGGCGATGGGCCGGGACTTTCTGGCCATCACCGGCCATGACTTCGCCATCAAGGGTAATCGCCCCTGAATCGGGAACGTCAAACCCAGCCACGAGCCGCAGCAATGTGGTTTTTCCGCAGCCGGACGGGCCGACGATGGCGGTGCGGCTGCCAGCCTTCACGGAAAGATCGACGCTATCCAGTGCGACGACCGAACCATAGGATTTGCGGATGGCTTGAAGCTTCAGAAACGTCATCGCCCTGAGATCTTTCGAGATTGATTATGGAGCAGAAAAGTCATGGGCAAAGAAAAAAGCACCATCAGCAAGGCATAGGGCGCAGCGCCCGCATAATCGATTTCATTGGTCATCGACCAAAAGGCCATTGCAAGAGTGCGGGTGCCGTTCGGCGCCAGCATTTGCGCGGCAGTCAACTCGTTCATGATACCGAGAGCTGCAAGAGCAGCACCTGCCGCTGCACCCGGGGCCGCCAGCCGCACGGTCGTAGACCAGAGTGCGCGGGCTGGCGAACGTCCGAGACTTGCCGCAGCCTGTTCTAGCTCCACCGGCACCTTCGCTATTCCCGCGCGAAGGCTGACCAGTGCGCGGGGCAAAAACATGACGACATAGGCAAGAACGATGGTGGTAACGGTCTGATAAAGCGGCAGAATGACCCGAACGGTCACCGTTACAAGCGCCAGCGCAATGACTACACCTGGCATGGCGCTTGCCAGATAATAGCATTTCTCCAACAGGGCAGAGGCCCGCGTCGAACGACGGACCGAAAGCCACGCGATGGGCACTGCTGCGGCAGTAACGACCACACCGCCGATGAGGCAAATCTCCATGGTCTGCCAGAGTGCAAGGCCGATTGTATCTACCTTCCACACCCCTGCCCCACCCGCAATGAGCCAACGCCCGAGCGTGAGAGCCGGGATGCCAAGCGAGAACATGGAAACGATGATGAAAAGGGCAAAGGCGGGATATTTCCATCGCCCGAGCGGAACCAGCCCGTTGCGACCGGAAACGCCTGAACCCACACGCGCACTGCGACTTTTGCCACGCAACTTGGCCTCGAGGGTGAGGAGCAGAATGCAGCAGAACACGAGAACAACCGCCAGCATATTTGCTGCCGCGCCGCTATAGGTCGATTGGAACTGATCCATGATCGCCGTCGTGAACGTATCGAAGCGGATCATGGCGTAGAGCCCATATTCGGCGAGCAGATGCAGACCAACCAGAAGCCCGCCGCCACAGATTGCTAAGCGGAGTTGTGGCAGCACGACACGGCGAAACACCGCAAGCCGGTTCAGCCCCAGTGATGCTGCACAATCTTCAAGGGCTGGATCAAGCAATCTGGTCGCAGCCGACACAGGCAAATAGACAAATGGAAAATACGCCACAACCGAAATGGCAATACCGGCAGGCAGCCCGTTGAAGCTGGGCCACAGACCAACCCAGGCGTAAGAATGCACAAAAGCAGGCACCGCGAGCGGTGCAATGGCCAGCCATGACCAGATTCTAGCACCGGGAAGATCGGTGCGCTCCGTCAGCCAGGCCAGCGTCACGGACAGGAGTATGCAGATGGGAAGGGTAAAAAGGATCAACAGCACGGTGTTGACCATCAGACCGCCGACGCGGGCGCGGAAAATCAAATGGGACGCCGTTTCCCAGCCGGTTTCGATGCACGCCCACAAGACGAAGCAGAATGGCAAAAGCGCCAGACATGCAACAAAGATTGCGATCAGGATCGTCCAAGGCACATCGACCACCAGACGTGGTCTGAATATGGAAAAATGACCGGTTTCTACGACAGATTTCATCCGTGCCTCGAAAATCGAAAAGTCATCGCAGGCAAGCTGCGATGACTTTTGTCTGAGTTGAGGATTTAGAGCAGGCCAGCTGCCGTCATCAGATCGGTGACTTTGGCATTGTCGAGCGTAGATGCCTCTACCTTCGGCGCCTGAAGATCGGCAATCGGCACCAGCGCCTTGTTGGAGGCCTGACCGTTGCCAACAGCATATTCGAAGGAATCGCCGTCACGCAGGATCGTCTGGCCGCCCTTGCCGGTAACCCACTTCAGGAAAGCCTGGGCCTGTTCCTTGTGCTTTGAAGAGGCGAGAATGCCGCCGCCAGAGGTCGAGAGAAACGCGCCCGGGTCCTGATGTTTGAAGTAGTGCAGCGCGACATTCTTACTGTTTTCGCCAGTCTTTGCCTGATCGCCGAAGTAGTAATAGTGATAAATCAACGCACCTTCGACTTCACCAGCATTGACGGCCTTCATGGCTGTCGAGTTGCCGCGATAGGCCTTGAAGTTTTCCTTCATGCCCTTGAGCCATGTAGTGGCCTCCGCTTCACCCTTCAGCTGTACCAGTGCACCAATAATGGCCTGAAAATCCGCACCGGTTGGAGATGCAGCCCAACGGCCCTTCCATTCCGGCTTTGCGAGGTCCAGCATTGACTTTGGCAATTTGTCTTCTGTGAGCTTGGTCTTGTCATAGGCAAAAACGGTGGAACGAGCAGCAATGCCGACCCAATGACCATCCGCAGGGCGAAACTGCTCGGGAACCTGCTCAAGCGTGTCCTTAGCGACCGGTTCGAACAGGCCCTTGCTATCGACCAGCGCCATGGCTGGCGAGTTTTCCGTCAGAAACGCATCCGCTGGTGAATTGGCACCCTCTTGTACGATCTGGTTGGCAAACTCCATGTCGCTGCCCTTGCGGAGCGTGACCTTGATACCCGTTTGCTTCGTGAAAGCTTCTGCCCAGGCGATGCCCAGTCCTTCGTGTTGCGCGTTATAGACGACGATTCCATCGGCATCCTGCGCATGCACGGTGCCAGAAAGGCACGTCGCGGCAAAGGCAGCCGCTATCAAAAGAGTTTTTCCAGATAGTTTAGTCACGTATGTCTCCCGATCAAAACAGGCCGCGATGGACCATATTTTCCGTGCGATTTGAGCGTCCGAACGTGCGCCTGAAATGCGCTTAAAACTATTCGGATAAACTCCACTTATACCTGCGAAACGGTTCGAGCTATGGGGACTAAAGTCCCTATCGGGAGATGTGCTGAGAGGTCATTATCCCCGATCAGTCTTTTGATCGGGCTTCGCGCAGATAGATCGCAGCCTCGGTTCTGTTGCGCAGTTTCAGCTTCTGTAGAATGCGCGTCATATTGTGTTTGATGGTCTTTTCCTGAAGGTTCAACAGCCGGGCAATTTCCTTATTGCTGTTGCCAGCGGCCACGAGTTCAAGAATCTGCTCCTCTCGGGGCGTCAGATTGGCGAGGGCTTGCGCAGGGTGCCTGACGCTTTCCAGCGCCGCCACGGCATCTCGCGTCGAAAACGACGCGGCACAATCTTCACCAGCAGCAACGCCCGAAATCACTGCAACAAGCTCGGATACACCGACGCCTTTAAGAACATAGCCCTTTGCTCCCTCGGCAAGGGCTTGCGCGATATCGGCATCATGTTCCGAGGCCGTCAGAACGATGACGGAGGCAGCAGCGTCTCGCCTCAGAATGACGCGCAAAGCGGAATGTCCGCCACCGGGCATGGAAAGATCCAGTAGCAGGATGTCCGGACGGTGCTGGTCAAACAGCGAGATCGCATCGGCAGCACTGGCGCCTTCTCCAACCACTTCAAAACCCGGCTCATCTTCCAGACTGCGCGACAAGCCGCTTCGAAAAATCGGGTGGTCGTCCACGATCACGATTCTGATTACACCCGGCTTCATGCGTTAGCACCCCTGGGCAAAGTCATGGAGATCGATGTGCCCGATCCTACCTTGGAGACAATCTCAAGCCGTCCGCCAAGTCCTGCGACCCGCTCTTCAAGACCCGCCAGACCAAGGCCGTCCTCATCATCACGCCGAACAAAACCGATACCGTTATCGCGGACACTGATAACGATTTCGCCATTCTTTTCGCAAGCGGAAACAGCGATGTTAGCGGCCTGCGCATGCCGGGTGGTGTTGCTGAGAGCTTCTTGGAGGAAGCGATAAGTGCAGATTTTCATGGCCTGGGAAGTAATCTCCAGCGGAGCGACATCCGCTTCTACAGATCGTCCAGAATGCTTTTCGTGAGTGGAAATCACACGGCGTACCACATCCTCACCGGAAAGCCCTTCAAGCTCCGGCAAGGTCAGGCCGCGGCAGATACCCCTGATCTCTCTCACCGCTTCATCGATGGAATGTTGCACCATGGCTTCGTCATCGTCTCTTGCCCGTCCGGCGCGGATAGCTTCCAGCCGTAACGCGGCAAATCCCAATAGCTGGGCCGGGCCATCATGCAGCTCGGCAGATATTCTGCGCAGATAGCGCTCGTTGAGTGCTGCGGTGCGCTGCGTTGCCTGATCGATACGTCGGCGTAAACCTTTGTTGACCTCCAGCATGCGCGATAGTTCCGTTACCTGCAGATGCAGAGATCGTTTCTGCTCCTCGATCAAGCGGCTCCCTTTCGCGACGATACCAAACAGCAGCAGCAACATACCCGCTGTCACGCCAGCGACGACCAGCCAACTCTCGTAACGCACATTATCAAGCTCCGACATGAGATCGGCAGAGCGCTCATAAAATTCCGCAACGGCGATGACCCTGCCGGACACGGCATCGCGAATGGGGCTGTGAATTTCCAGCAGCATCTGGCCGCTTTGCTTCTCCTCGGCATGTTCTTCACCTTCAAGAGTATCAAAAGCGGCATGAACCGTGCCATTGAAGGCGGTGGAAAGCCCGACCGAACCGTCAAACCTCTTGCCGATCAGGCTAGGCTCGCTGCTGAAGACTATCGTGTTGTCCTTGCCCCATATTTTAAAGGAGAACAGTTCACCTCTCAAAGGCCCCTGATTGAGTGTGTCAAGGATTTTGCCTCGTGCATCGTCGCTGAGCGTCGAACCGGTCGCTAGTTCCTGCGTCAGCGGAGAGACGATGCCGGCAACATAGAGAGCCGTTCCGCTTGCCATGTTGCGCACGGCTGCGTTCTCGATTTTGGACGTTACCCATAGCCCGATCAGGATCATGCCGAGCAAAAGAACGACCGTCCCAGCCAAGGCGAATTGCCAGGCTAGCGTTGGCCGACGTCCAGACAGACGAAGAAACTGGCGTACAGCAAAATACTTCATGGTCGTTCCGGAGCCGCAGCGTACATCTTCGACTTTCTGTTCCAGAAGGCCGCCGATTGCAACGCTCCAAATGTTTGGAAACGGAAGCACCCTTTGCCACCGTGCCGAAAGGGTGCTTTTTGCCTGACTTATCTGACGCCGGACACAGGTGAGATCAGTTCGGCGTATTTACCCTCTGCATCTGTCGGCAGAGTTGCGATAGGTCCGATCGCCTCCATTGCCTCACGAGTTCATTGGCATCCACTGCATTCGACAGAAAGCTCCCGAGTTCGCCGCCGATCTGAATTTGAGCATCGGTAATCCTGCATGCTCTTTCGTCGATTGAAACGGCCACTGCGATTTCCGCCTGCATCGGTGGCGTGTTAAAAAGCGCATCCGGCGGACTTTCGCATGTCACGAAGGCAGTCGCTCTCAAGGAGGAATTCAGATCCGCGCTGCGACACAATTCTGCTGACTGTACGCGAAAACTTTGCGTGTGATTGGGCCCGGCTGGAAGCTGCTCGCAAACCTTCGCTGACGACAAAGCCCGCGCAATCGTCGGCCATTCGGGCCGTCCAACCAGCGAAACGCAGTTTGCCCATGCGGGAGCAATGGAGGCGGAGAGCGACACGGCGCACATAAACAGCGTTGCAAAAAGGTGTTTCACGGATCACGCTCCTCACTGTCGTTCAGACGCTCGTAAACCCGCTTTGCGACTTTTTTGCTTCGAACAAAGCACGTCGTGTCTCTGCTACATCACCCTTCGGTCACAAAAGCTCCTTCAGGCACGACGTTATCAACGCGTGATCTTCGACATCAGGCAGACCACTGACACCCACCGATCCAATGAGCGTTCCGCCGTTTAAAACCAACGGAAATCCGCCACCGCTTGCCACGTAGTGACTGGTTGGCAACCCGAATTTCGTGTTGAAATCATAGCCCTTCGCTTCCGCTTCAAGCCGGACGCGCAAAGAACTGCGGTGGAACCGATGGACAACAGCGCATTTGCGGCTGGTCCACCCAAAATTATCGATTGTCGCCCCCGGAAGAAGGGTCGCGAATACCACATCAGCGCCATGCCTGACTTCGATAGCCACTGGCAGTTTCAGAGACGCCGCTCTTTGCCTGATATGGCTGCCCAACATCCACGCAAAATCATAGTTGAAGCGATCCAGTTTAAGATTGGCTTCTTCGGCCAACACGGCTTCTATACTAGGCGTTTCTACGGCCATGTGGCTCCCCTAACATGATGATATCCTTACCAACCTCCATTCAAACGCCCGAAAAGTCAAAGGCTGGGTGGGTTGAGCACCCCTTTTGCGCTCACTAGGGCTGCAAGCCCGCACAACGCGCCGTGTTGCGAATATGCGCCTCCATTTCGCTACGGGCCAAAGCTCCGTCGTTTGCCCTCAAAGCTGCAATGATGCGGCGGTGTTCTGCAATGGATTGCCGCATCCGTTCCGGGTCGGTGATCGGGATCGGCTGGCGCTGGGTTTCGGTCACCTGATCCCGAACCGTTTGGTAAAGCGCTTTCAGCATGGTGTTGGAGCAGGCAGACACGATGGTGCCATGAAATTCCAGATCGGCATCGACATTGGCGAGCAAATCCTGATTGGCCCAGCAATCCTCCATGATCTTGGTGGCCTTTTCCATCTTTTCCAACTGTGTCTGGGACAATCGCCCGGCGGAAAGCCGCGCAATCTCGCCTTCCAGCAGAATACGGGTCTGGAAGACGTCGAAGACGGAATAGCTTTCGGAGTAGCGCCATGGCGCCATGCCCGATTGGCCAGCCGCCCCATCACCAGCGGCCACGAATGTCCCGCGCCCGGCCTCCGTTTTCAGCAGACCTAACGTCTCAAGCGTCAGCAAAGCTTCTCGTAGGGATGCCCGGCTGATACCAAATTTCTGGGAGAACTCGCGCTGTGACGGGATTTTCTCGCCGGCCTTCAATTGCCCAGCTTGGATCATGGCCTGTATTTCGCGGGCAACCGATTGTGGCACAAGCGTTTTGTTGAGCATTCGATCCCTGTTCCCTGAAAGCCGCCACCGGCTCTTCCGATATATTTTTTAAGTAACATCTTGCAAAGCACAAAAGCGCGTGCTTGTTTGGTCGGACTGGTCTGACCAGTTAGACCAACGTAGATTGGCTTAAAACATAAAACAAGGGGTTCTCGCATGCTTCACGTTTCGCGCATCAAAAGCACATTTCTCGCCGGGCTGGTCTCAGCACTCGGCGTGTTCAACGTTCAGGCCGCCGATCTGACGGTCGGCGCCAATATCGGCAACGTTCCATGGGAATTCGAAGATGCCAGCGGCAAGGTCACCGGCTTCGAAGTCGATCTCGTCAACGAAATCGCCAAACGCCTCGGCAAGTCGGTGGAATTCGTCAACACGCCGTTCAACGGCCTGTTCCCCGCCGTCCAGTCTGGCCGCATCAACATGGCGATTTCCTCGATCACCATCACCGAAAAGCGCCTGGCTTCCGTCACTTTTGCCCAGCCCTATTACGATAGCGACCAGTCTTTGACGGTGACAGCCGCTTCCGGAATCACCGGCCTCAAGGGCATGAGCGGCAAGGTCGTCGGCGTCGATACGGGATCGACAGGCGACATGTGGGCCGAAGCCCATAAGGGCGAATACAAGCTTGGCGAAATCCGCAAGTTCGAAGGCTTGCAGCCCGCCATGCTCGATCTCGTGGCCGGTCGCATCGATGGCTATATCTCTGATATTCCTGCCCTGCTCTATTACGCCAAGGACAAGCCGGAGCTCAAGGTTGTCGAGCGCATTCCGACCGGTGAAAAATACTCGATCATGTTCAACAAGGGCGATCCGCTCGCCACTGAAGTCAATAAGGTCATCACCACGCTGAAGGGCGAAGGCTTCATTGCCAAGCTGCATGAGACATGGTTCGGCGCGAAAGCCGAGGACACGACCTCGACGGTTGCCGTTCTTGATATGCCGAAGGCCAAGTAAGGCTTGAACCGCATCCGGCGGGGCCAATCGCGCCCCGCCAGATTGCCAAGGGAGCCACTCCGGCATGAATCTCATCAATACCTTCTTCAATGTTCCCGTGTTCCTCAACAGCCTGCCACAGCTGTTATGGGGTCTGGTCGTCACCACCCAGATCGGCATCACCAGCATTCTCTGCGGCCTCATTGGCGGCCTGTTTCTGGCGGTGGCACGCCTTTATGCACCGGCTTTCTTCAAGCTATTGATCCGTGGCTACATCGACATCTTCCGGTCGATCCCGCTATTGGTGCTGCTGATCGTCGTCTATTACGCGCTGCCCTTCGTCGGCATCCGACTGTCGCCATTCCTGTCCGCTGTCACCGCACTATCGCTGGTATCAGCCGCCTATACCGCCGAAATTTTTCGTGCAGGCATCGAAGCCGTTCCGCACGGTCAATTCGAGGCATCCGCAGCCCTTGGTCTCTCCAACCGCAACACGATGGTCGATATCATCCTGCCACAGGCCATCCGCATCGTCATTCCGCCGCTCACCAACAATTGCATCAACGTCATGAAGGACACCGCCCTTGCCTCAGTTGTTGCCATGCCAGACTTGTTGAAACAGGCAACGCAAGCACAGGCGCTGAACGCAAACCCCACGCCGCTGATCGGTGCTGCGCTCATTTATATCGCGCTGCTCTGGCCGATGGTTGCCGTCGTGGCACGCCTTGAAAAACACTTCCGCCGGGGGAAACGCTGATGGAAAAGACCGCATCCCCCCTCATTTCCATCCGTGGACTGACCAAGGCCTATGGCACCTTCACCGTGTTGCACGGCATCGATCTCGATGTGGCCGAAGGCGAAGTCGTCTGCGTGATCGGCCCTTCCGGGTCGGGCAAATCGACGCTCATCCGCTGCATCAACCATCTGGAAGCCTTTTCGCCAGATAGCACCATCACCGTTGATGGGATTCGCGTTGCACCCGGTCCGGCCCTTGCCAAGGTGCGTGCGGAAGTCGGCATGGTGTTTCAGTCCTTCAATCTGTTTCCGCACATGACGGTTCTCAGAAACGTCATGATTGCGCCCATGCGGGTGCGAAAGACGCCGGAGGCGGAGGCAGAACGCAAGGCGCGCGAGCTTCTAGCCCGTGTCGGCATTTCCGAGCAGGCGGAAAAATTTCCCGGCCAGCTCTCAGGCGGCCAGCAGCAGCGTGTGGCCATTGCCCGGGCGCTTGCCATGGAGCCGCGCGTTCTGCTGTTCGATGAACCAACATCGGCGCTCGATCCTGAAATGGTCGGCGAAGTGCTGGACGTGATGCGCAAACTGGCTGGCACCGGCGTGACGATGGTGATTGTCACCCACGAGATGGGCTTTGCCCGTCAGGTCGCGGACCGCGTCATCTTCATGGATGGCGGCAGACTGGTCGAATCCGGCACGCCTTCAGACATTTTCGACAATCCACAAGAGGCAAGGACGCGCGGCTTCCTTCGCGCCGTCCTCAACCATTGAGTAAAAGACCATTCGGGAGACACCAGGAATGACCACCCCTTCACCGCTTAACCTCGATTATGTGCGCAGCCAGTTTCCAGGCCTGTCCCGCGGCTGGACGTTCTTCGACAACGCCGGCGGATCGCAGATCCTGAAAGGCGCGCTGGAGCGCATCAATACGTTTCTGATCGAAAAAAACGTGCAGATCGGCGGCTCCTACGCGGTTTCGCAAAGTGCGGCCAATGCACTTTACGAGGCACGGACTGCGGCCATGCATCTGGTCAACGCGTCGAGACCGGAAGAAATTGTTTTCGGCAGTTCCACCACGGCGCTGCTGCAAAACCTTGCGCGCGCCATGCAAAGTCAATTGTCTGCGGGCGATGAAATCATCGTCACCGTCAGCGACCACGAATCCAACATCGGCCCCTGGGACCGTTTGCAGGACGCGGGCGTCACGCTCAAATTCTGGCCGCTGAACAAGGAAACGCTGACGCTCGATCTGGCCGATCTCGCACCGCTGATGAGCGAACGCACCAAGATGGTCTGCGTCACCCATGTCTCCAACATTCTCGGCTCGATCAACCCTATCAGAGAGATCGCCGACTTCGTGCATGCGCGCGGCGCAAAGATTTGTGTCGATGCCGTGGCCTATGCCCCGCACCGCGCCGTCGATGTGCAGGCGTTTGACGTCGATTATTACGTCTTCAGCCTCTACAAGACCTATGGCCCGCATTATGCGCTGATGTATGGCAAATACGATCTGCTGCTCGAGCTTGATACGCTCTACCATTATTTCTACGGCAAGGACAAAGTACCGGGCAAGCTGGAGCCGGGAAACCCGAACTATGAACTGGCCTATTCCACCTGCGGCATCGTCGATTACCTGACCGCACTCGGTGAGCAGGCGGGCGAGACCGGGACGGTGCGTCAGAAAATCGAGGCGGCATTTGCAGCCATCACGGCGCAGGAGAACCTCCTGACCGAACGCCTGCTAAGCTACCTGCGCTCCCGTAACGATTGCCGGATCGTTGGGCAGACCAGCAACCATGATGAGACACGCGTTCCGACGATTGCCTTCCGCTTCGATGGTCGCGAGGCAGGCGATCTCTGCAAGGCGATGGACGGCGAAAACATCGCCATGCGTTTCGGGGATTTTCATTCGAGACGGCTTGCCGAATATCTTGGACTCACCGACCATGGCGGCATGCTGCGGGTTTCCATGGTGCATTACAATACGCTGGAAGAGGTCGATCGCTTCACGGCAGCGCTTGACCATATTCTGGCTGGCGATGCGGGATTTGCGAAAGCAAGCTGAGCTGTGAACGACAGGAAGGACAGAGAATGATGTGTTTCGATACGGTGATCAGGCACGGAACCGTGGTGACGGCGAGCGACACGTTCGTCAGCGATGTCGGCATCAAGGATGGTCGTATCGTCGCACTTGCCGCTGAACTGACCGACGCCGACGAGGTGATCGACGCCACCGGCCTCTTCGTCCTGCCCGGCGGCATCGACAGCCATGTCCATCTCGACCAGCCCTCCGGGGATGGCATCGTCATGGCCGATGATTTCGACAGCGGCACTCGCTCCGCCGCCATTGGCGGCAACAGCACAGTTCTAGCCTTCTGCATGCAGGAAAAGGGTCAGTCCCTGCGCGAGGCGTTGAAGGTCTATCACGCAAAGGCCGAAGGCAAATGCCATGTGGACGTTTCCTTCCACCTCGTCATCACCGACCCGACTGCCGAAGTTCTGGGGCAGGAGCTTCCGGCGCTGGTTGAGGATGGCTACACCTCACTGAAGGTTTTCATGACCTATGAGGGCTTGCGGCTCCGCGACGATGAAATCCTCGCCACGCTGGATACGGCCCGCCGTACCGGCGCTCTCGTGATGGTTCACTGTGAGAATGAGGACGCCATCCGCTACCTCATCGGTCGCCATGAGGAAGACGGCAAATTCGAACCGAAATACCACGCCACAACACGCCCCATTGCCGCCGAGCGAGAGGCGACGCACCGGGCGCTCTCGCTTGCAGAGATCGTCGATGTCCCCATCGTCATCGTTCACGTCTCCAACCGAGAGGCGATGGAAGAAATCCGCAGAGCCCGTCAGCGCGGTCAGAAGATTGTTGGCGAAACCTGCCCGCAATATCTGATGTTGACCGCCGACGATCTCGACCAAAGCGAGATGGAAGGTGCCAAATATGTCTGCTCCCCGCCGCCGCGCGACAAGGCGAGCCAGGATGCTTGCTGGGAAGGCATCGAGCAGGGCGTGTTCGACCTGTTCTCCTCCGACCACTGCCCGTTCCGCTTCGATGACCCGGAGGGAAAACTGAACGAGAAAGGCAAGCGGCATTTCCGCTGGATTCCGAACGGCATCCCCGGCGTCGCCACCCGCCTGCCCATCCTGTTTTCCGAAGGCGTGATGAAGGGCCGGATAGACATCAACCAGTTCGTCGCCGTCACTTCGACCAATCACGCCAAACTCTATGGCCTCTACCCGCGCAAAGGCACGATTGCCGTTGGGGCGGATGCCGATATCGCCTTATGGGACCCGAACAAGCGCGTCACGCTCACCAATGACATGCTGCACCATGGCGCCGATTATACGCCTTACGAGGGGCTGGATATCCGGGGCTGGCCGGTGCGGCTGCTGTTGCGCGGCAAGACCATTATGGAGGACGGAGCTTTTGCCGAACCCACCCCCCAAGGAAACTATCTGCCGCGCGAACAATCGTCGCTTACGAAGCAGCGTTCCGAAGCGTTGAACTGAAATCGCAAAGCATCAGGCGGATTTCTTTGCCAGCAGGTGCTCGGCATATGCCATCATCAACGGACCCACGCCCTTGGCATCGTCACTGACCACTGGCTCGGTCAGATAATATTCCGGTGAGCCATCGCGATAATTACCATCGAAACCACCGAGACCAGCAACGTGGACTATGCCGCACAGCTGTGATCGTCCGTACTGATCTTGCTCAAGCTTCGTCTCGATCAAGGCATTCAAGGCCCGGCTTCCCGCTTTTAGCGCGCTCGCTGCTTCATCTGCATCCAACACCTTCAACCGCGATCCCCGCAGCAGGGCATATGCGAACATGGCAGACGCTGATGTTTCTTCGTAGTTGCCAACTAGATCGGGGGCGTCGAAGACCTGCATCCACAGGCCATTCGCAGTCTGACGGTCCATGACGTCCGTCAGAAGTATCCGCGTGCGTTTTCGCAGCGACGCGGTTGCCTCATCGTCTGGTAATATCGTCAGGCAGTCTACAAGGGCCATGGCCAGCCAACCCAGAGACCGCCCCCAAAGGGCTGGAGATCGACCGGTCACCGGGTCGGCCCACCTCTGGTCGCGGCTATCATCATAGCCATGAACGTAAAACCCACCAGGATTTTCCGTCAGCGCCAGCGCCGTCGAAAGCTGTTGCAACGCGTCCGCAATGAGTTCGGCGCGACCTGTTGCCTGTGCATATTCGATCTGGAAGGGTAACCCCATATAAAGCCCGTCTAGCCACAGCTGGTGCGGATAGCGCTTCTTGTGCCAGTAATTTCCAGCAGGAATTCTGGGATGCGTCTTAAGCTGGCCCGCAAGATGATCGGCCGCCTTTAGGTATCGGCTGTCTCCCGTTGCGGCGGCCAAAGGAAAGAGAACGCGCCCCGCCAATATGTGATCGATGTTGTATTCGAGGGGGTCGTAACCCGCCAGCGCACCATCCTCCGCAATCTGCTGATCCGCCAGACGATGCAAATGATCGTCCCAGCGCTTCTCACCCGTTGCGTCATGGAGAAGCTGCAAGCCGCGATAGATGCAGCCATCCTCATAGCACCAGCTTCCACCCTTATAGTGCTGATAGCGGCTGATGAATTGCTCAAAATAGTCGATGACTGTCATCTGTGGCTCAATCGGCTTGTGAAACATTGGAAATGGGAGCGCGGCTTAGCAGTGCGGGATCATCGCAGGATATGTTGGCATGCTCGCCGACGATCATCTCATGCCGCATGGCCCGCACTTGGTCCGCCATGATGGGCGCTGTCGCCACCGCATCGGGATCAAGAGACACGACCTTGAGTCTTCTGATCTCGACATCGCGGATAGGTGCTTCGGGAAGCCCGAGAAAAACGCCCACAGCATGGGACAAATTTCGAATCTCGATATCTTCCACCAGGATTTTCTCGATTTGCGGCGTGCCGCTATCGACCTCGGCGGGCAGTCTCGATTGTACCCGGTCGCTATGACCATCGGCGTCGCAGTGATAATGCGCATTGGCCGAGAGGGCCGTTTGGACACCGTCCAACAACACGCGGCGCATCGTGATATTGCTGACGGTGCCGCCGCGTCCGCGTCTCGTCTTGAGGCGCAAACCGCGATCCGTTCCGATCATCTCGCAGTCCTCCATCGTCACATCGTGAACGCCGCCGGACATTTCCGAGCCGATCACCAGCCCGCCATGGCCGCGCTCCATGAGGCAGTGGCGGATACGGATCGCCCGTGTTTCTGCCAGATGACCCTCTTCGCCACTGGAGCCGCGCTTGCCCGCCTTGACTGCGATGCAATCGTCGCCAACGGAAAAGCGCACGCCAGCAATCTCAATGTTGCGAGAGCTTTCCGGGTTGAAACCATCCGTGTTCGGACTGTCGTGAGGTGCCATGATGGAAAGGCCAGCGGCCACCAGACCGTCGCAACCCTGCGGGTGGATAGTCCAGGAGGGCGCGTTTTGAATGGTGAAGGCGAAAAGCTTCACATTTTCGCAGGAAACGAGATGCAGGCCGCGCGCTCGGCGCGCGCCGTCGCGGCTTTCCTTGGGCCATATCCACCAGTCCCCCTTGTCGCCGGAACCATCCAGAACACCCTCGCCTTCGATGACAAGGTTCTCTGCCGCGATGGCATGGAGAGGAGCAGCAAAACAGGCATCCGGCAGTCCTTCCCAGCTGCCCAGCATACGACCGTCGGCGTCACGCGCCGGTAGGATCGGCCAGCCAGCGCGGGTGGAGGGCGCACGAAGTACCGCACTCTTGGCCAGATGCAGGGTCATGTCGCTCTTCAGTCGCAAAGGGTAAGTGGTCCAGATACCCGCCGGTATATACAAACTGCCGCCTTTCGGAACGGCTGCAACGGCTTGCGCGAAAGCATCCGCATTTTCGCGTGCGGCGTTAGCGTCGTCTAGTGCCACATCGGGTGAAATAGCAAACGACGCTGCATCCACGAGACCAACGCAAGGCATCGTGCGGAACTCGAGACTTTCGAAACCATCCGCCTCGAACCGGTACTGCGTATCAGGCTGCAAATCATGCAACAGCATCACGACCGTATGGGTGTGGCCAAACCGTTCGCCATGATCGACGTCAGGCGAGGACAGCCGCCAGGCAATCGCCGCGGGGAGATGATAGCGCGAGCCGGGAACGGGAAGGCATAGCGCTGCCGTTCGTGCAGAATGCGCGATGAGCGATGGTCGGTTCATGTTTGGTCTCGTGTTGTACAAGCCCCCGCCATGAACGTCGGCGAAGGCAGTGCTTGGTCAGCAAAGAGTGGCTGGGCCGCTGTGATCGACAACGGCCCGGCCGCATCAGTCGAATTTCGCCAGAACATCGTTGGTGGAATCGATGATCTGCTCTGCGGCCTCCTCAGCCGTAAGCTGGCCATAGGCATATTCTTCCAGCGTATCGATGAAGGCCGAGCGGATTTCCGGGTGTTCGTTGAAGGGCGATACGACGGGGCCGGAGGCTGCCATGACGATGGCGTTTGCCGCACGAACCTCCGGCTCTCCCTTCTCGCCGAGACGCTGCGCCGCTGCCTTGGATGCAGGAAGACCACGCGAGGTGCCGAGCGCATCGATGCCTTCCGGTTCGTTCAGCAGGCAATTGACGATTTGCGCCGCAGCGTCAGGGTTCTTGGAGTTGCGCGAAATCGAAAACACCATGGACGGCTTGCGATAGACGCCTTCGGTCACGGCATCAGCCTGCTTCAACATCGGCACGGGCTTCAAGACCTGACCCTCCTTCAAAGGATCGGCATATTTCGAATAGGTCGAGTCCCACTCATACGAGCCGGCAATACGGCCTTCCGACCAGGAAGGTTTCTCGTAGAGATTGACATTGCCGTCGCTCGCCTCTTCCTTCTGAGACCGGATGGCACCGCTTTCAACCAGTTTGCCGAGGAAGGAAATTGCGCCCGCAAGTTCCTCCGGCGTCCATGCAACCCGGTTGGTCCTTTCATCGACCAGATCCTTGCCGGTCTTCTGGACGACTGCGAGCGTGACTAGAAGCTGGGCTGTCTCTTTCACGGCATTGAAGGTGTAGTAGTCCTTGCCGAGCTTTTCCTTGATGGTCTTGGTGGCGGTAAAGAACTCGTCCCAGGTTTTTGGAATGGCAACGCCAGCCTTTTCAAAGGTCGTGGCATTGAAGAAGAACACGCGGCCCGTCGTGGACACCGACAGTCCCTGCAACACGCCGTTCATCGATCCGGCCTCTAGGTCGGTTTCGGCCCACTGCGACAGATCGAGCCCTTTGAGCTGTCGCAGATCCGCAAATCCCTCGCCATTCTTGGAAAAAAGCGGCAGCCATGGCCAGTTGACCTGAACGATATCGGCCTCCGTCTTGCCCGCCATCTGCGTGGTCAGCTTTTCCAGATAGCCATCAAAACCGGTGAATTCGCCCTTCACAGTGTGCCCATGCTTCTCACCGCAGGCGGCAATCGCCTTCTGGGTCGCAACATGTCGGCTATCGCCGCCCCACCAGGACATGCGCAGTTCTGCGGCACTGGCCACAGGGGCCACAGCCATCGTGGCATAGGCACCGGCAGCCAGCAGGATCGCGGTTCTTTTCAGCTTGCTCATTGTGTATTCCTCCTCCTCGAAAACTTGAAACTTCTCGCCGCGCTCATATCGAGACGTTGCGGCCATCGGCCTTGTCGAAAATGTGCAGCTTCTCAGGGTCCGGTTTCAGCCGCAGATCCCCTGACTTGCCAAGCTCCTCAAACTCGGCAGCGCCAACGACGCTCACCACCTTCTGGCCGCCAAGATCGGCGTGAAGGTAAACCTCGTGTCCCATGAACTCCGCATTGGTGAGCTTGGCCTGTAGCGATGGCCCCTCATCCTTCATCGCAAGAGAAAGATGCTGAGGCCGGATGCCCACGACGGCATCCTTCGGTCTGGCAGTCAGGCGCTTTTCCAAATGATCGCCAATCGGCAGCCGCTGGCCCGCAATCAGGAAATCGGACCCTTCTATCGCGACGTCAATCAGGTTCATTTCCGGCGAACCTATGAAGCCAGCGACGAAAAGATTGGCCGGCTGGTTATAGAGTTCCTTCGGTGTCGCGACCTGCATGATGCGACCGTTCTGCATGACGCAGATGCGGTCCCCCATGGTCATGGCTTCGGTCTGGTCATGGGTCACATAGATGACAGTCGAAGACAGACCATCCGCCTTCAATTGCCGGTGAAGGTCCGTGATACGCACGCGCATCGAAGCACGCAGTTTGGCATCCAGATTGGAAAGAGGCTCGTCGAACAGAAACACGCCGGGCTTTTTGATCAATGCGCGTCCAAGCGCCACGCGTTGCGCCTGCCCGCCGGAAAGCTGCTTCGGCAATCGGTCCAGAAGCGGCTCGATCTCCAGAATGCGGGCAACGTTGTCGATTGCCTTTTCGATCTCAGGCTTCGCAACGCCTGCGATTTTCAGTCCGAAGGCCAGATTTCCGCGGACCTTCATGTGCGGGTAAAGCGCATAGTTCTGGAACACCATGGCGATGGATCGCTTGCCCGGCGGCAGATCATTGACCCGCTGGTCCCCGATCAGGATTTCGCCTGCGGTAATTTCCTCAAGCCCGGCGACCATGCGAAGGGTGGTGGACTTGGCGCAGCCGGAAGGCCCGACAAACACCATGAACTCGCCGTCCTCAACCTCAAGGTTGATGCCATGGACCGCTTTGAAGCTGCCGCCATAGACTTTTTCGAGATTTTTCAGTTGTACGCTTGCCATGTTCAGCCCTTGACCCCGCCAGACGAGATCCCTTCAATGAAATACCGTTGTGCTGCGAAGAAGACGATGAGCGCGGGCGCGATCGTCAGGACCGACATCGCAAGGATGCGGTTCCACTCGAAGGCTTCAGTGGTATCGATGGAAAGTTTGAGCGCGAGGCTCACCGGATATTTTTCGACCGAGGACAGATAGATCAAAGGCCCCAGAAAATCGTTCATCGTCCACATGAACTGGAACAGGCAAACCGAAATCAGGGCCGGTGCCAGCATGGGAACAACAATATAGATCAGCGTTTGCAGACTGTTGGCGCCGTCAACGCGCGCGGCCTCTTCCATATCCGCAGGCAGCGACCGCAGAAACTGCACGAGCATGAAGACAAAGAAGGCGTCGCCCGCGAATGCCGAGGGCACCCAGAGCGGCAGGAAACTGTCGAGCCAGCCGAGGTCACGGAACAGGATATATTGCGGAATACGTGTCACGACATTTGGCAACAGCAGAATGGCAATAACAGAGCCGAACAGGATTTTCTTAAATGGAAAATCAAAACGGGCAAAGGCATAGGCGGCCATGGTGCAGGAAATTGCCGTGCCGATGACCTTTGGCAGAATGATCAGGAACGAGTTCCAGAAAAACCGGCCGAACGTATAGGGCGTCGAAGTTTCCCAACCGCGTATATAGCCATCGAGGGTCGGGTTTTCGGGTATGAAGCCCGCGCCTGAAAAGATTTCCGAATTCGTCTTGAAGCTTGCACCCACCAGCCAGATCAGCGGGTACAGCATGATGAGACCGACGGCGAACAGGAACACATATCGAACCGTTGTCGATAGAAGCCTTACCCGTGCGCGGCGCGCAGTCTGAAGGTCGTTTAGGGTTGCGATATCCGTCATGGCATCAGTTCCGCTTGTCGCCAGCGTAGTAGACCCATTTCTTCGAGGACCAGAAGGCCACGAGAGTCAGTACGGTGATGATGGTGAAGAGGATCCAGGCAATGGCAGAGGCATAGCCCATGTTGAACTTCTTGAAGGCCTCGTCGTAAATGTAGAGGGGCAACAGGTAAGTCGATTTCAGCGGTCCACCCTGGGTGATGATGTAGGGGCCGTTGAACTCCTGAAACGCCTGGACCATCTGCATGATGAGATTGAAAAAGATCACCGGCGTCAGAAGCGGCAGGGTTATGAAGAAGAATGTCCTGACCTTGCCCGCACCATCAATGGCCGCAGCCTCAAAGAGCGATTTGTCGATGGATTGCAGGGCAGCAAGGAAGATCACCATTGCGGAGCCAAACTGCCAGCAGCGCAGAAGCGTGATGGTGAAAAGCGCATTGCCGGGATCCCCGAACCAGTCCACCGGCGACAGTCCGATCGCCGCAAGCCCCATGTTTGCCAGCCCCTCCGAAGCGAAGATATAGCGCCAGAGCACTGCAATCGCGATGGAGCCCCCGAGGATCGAGGGAACGTAAAAAGCCGTCCGGAAAAAGTTGATGAACTGCAGCTTGTAATTGAGTATGGCCGCAATAAAGAGCGCGAAGGCGAGTTTGATGGGAACCGTCAGAAACACGTAGAACAGGGTCACGTTCAACGATTTCATAAAGGTGCGGTCACGGGTGAAAAGGCGCTCGTAATTGGCCAGCCCTGTCCATGTCGGGTCGCTCATCAGGTCATAGCGCGTGAAGCTGAGATAAAGAGAGCCGAGAAATGGTATCGCCGTGAATATCAGCAGGCCGATGATGTAAGGCGCCAGATATCCCAGGCCCAGAAAGCGCTGAGATTTCACAGCCTCCCTCCCCGCGCCCCGGAGAAGCGCGAATGATAGAATACGATTTTGTACAAGTGTCTCTCCCAAGTCGATCAAGGCGCGCGCGACTTTTGTCGCTCCCGCAGCCAAAACCGATCTCCTCCCTCAGTGTTAAGCGTCGTGTCGCAAGTTGTAGCGTGACAAAATCAAAATTTGCGACCAAGGTGAATTAACAAAGTTGAGGAAAAACATGGACGAAATTGAAGGTGGCATATTGTCTTCCATTCCACCAGCCGCCCTGCAGCTTAACTTGACGCGCGCCACCATCCGGATGGAGCATTCCCGGACATGGCAGATCGACAAATCCAATCAGGTAGATGATCTCATCATCTGCCTGGAAGGACAGGGCCATTATCTTGTGGATGGCGAGGCACGGGTTCTGGAACCAGGCGACGCCATGCTGATCTATCGTGGACAGCGCTTCGTCGGCTGGAATGAGCAGGCCACGACCTACAGGGGTGTCGCCCAGCATTTCTCGCTGGACATCTATGGCAGACACAACCTTGTCGCGCAGATGGAATTGAGGCCCAAGATTCGTCTGAGCCGATGGGCGCTTCTTGAGCCTCTGGTGCGGCACTACCGTCAAAGCGCGCCCCCCTCTTCCGTCACGCTCGGCCAGCATCATCTGTTCATGGTGCTGTTGATCGCCTTCATCGACGATGCTTTCCTTGGATGGACAGACCGCCCGAGTTTTCAGTCAGACGGAACCGAGGCCCTGGATTTGGCCGTGATGAAAGCCGTCACGATGATTTCGGCGAATCCCCTTGACCCTGACATTGCTGGCAAAGCCACGGATGCCGCACCCTACAACCGCGATTATTTCCTGCGGGAATTCCAGAAACGCGTCGGACGAACCCCACGCAAATACCAGGAATTCAAACGAATGGAGCGCGCAATGCATTTCCTCGAGGCGGGACAATCAGTTGCTTCCTCGGCAGCCGAGGTCGGCTACTCCGACCCCTTTTATTTCTCCCGCATGTTCAAGCGCACGCTGGGCTTGAGCCCCAGAGACCACATGCGTAAACTTCGCCGCAGCCAGCACGGCAATCTATTGGGCTTTGACGAACATGAGCAGGAGCAGCTTCTTTCGGCACAGCCCGATGGCCTTGGCGAACAGCGTTAAATCCTGTCAGCTTCAGGTGTGCCGACGAGCTTTGCTGCGGCTGCATTTGCTTTTTGAAGCGCCTCGTTCATCGTTTTGTCGGACGCAATTTCTGCAGCGAGGACGCCGATGAACTCATCTCCCGCCCCATGCGTGCTTTCGACCTTCACCTTGACGGCTTCGATGGCAATTTCTTCCCCGTTCTGACTGACATAGGCAACGCCTGAACCGCCTGCGGTGACAACGACCTCTGGATAGACCTTCGCGAGCTTCCTTGCAGCTTCAAGCGCGCCTTCAAGCGTTTCCACGACCGGAACGCCCGCCAGCATTTCTGCTTCGATAGCATTGACGACGAGGATGTCGATCAGCGGCTGGAGATCTCTGGACAAGGGGCGCGCTGGCGCCGCGTTGATCAGCACCCGGCCACCGGCCTGCTTGACGGCCTTTGCACCTAAGACATTGGCCGCATCGGGTATCTCGTTCTGGAGGACGAGGAGTGTCGTTTTGGACAGCAGTTCGCGAGCCGCGCTCACATCGGCTTCACCGAGGGTCAGGTTGCTGCCGGAGACGATAACCGCACCGTAATCGCCCTCGTCATCAAAAATGGCGACACTCATGCCGGTGGATTGGGAGGCGTCTCGCCGGACGAAGCTGTGATCGACGCATTTGCGTGCCAGATTGGCAAGCAGAAACCGCCCGAAATCATCATCTGCGACGGCTCCGATCATCGAGGTCGCCACGCCAGTGCGGGCTGCCGAGACCGCCTGATTGCCGCCTTTGCCGCCGCTCTTGGGGTGCCATGACGTACCGGTCACCGTCTCGCCCTTGCGTGGCCGTGATGGCCCCATGACGGCAATATCGTAATGCAGACTGCCGAAAACGGTGACGAGAGGCGAGGATGTCATGAAGGTTTATCTTTCCGTTTGGATTTGACGGCAGACATGGTCCGGTCAAGATTTCGTTCGGCCGATTGATAGTCGCGTTGCGCCACTGCCATGAAAACGGCATCGAGAATATTCAGCTGTGCGATGCGTGCCGCTGCGTTTTCGCCCATGAGCGGCGAGCCCTGTGCCGTGGAGCAAAGGACGACATCGGCGGCTTGCGCCAAGGCGGAGGAGTTATAGTTGGTAACCGCAATCGTCTGCGCGCCATTGCGCTTGGCAACTTGAAGTCCCTCGATGATGGCCGTCGTGTTGCCCGAATGGGAAAAGCCAATGGCGATATCGCCTTCGGACAGCAGCGCTGCCGACATCAGCATCATGTGCACATCGTCAAACACGCTGGCGCGCACGCCGATGCGCAGGAATTTATGGGCGACATCCCGTGCGATCTGCGCCGAACCGCCGACACCGTAAAAATCCCGGTGTTTTGCACCGTGAATGAGGTCTGCGGCTTTTTCGAACGCGACCATATCGAGGATCGAGAGAGTTTCTTCCAAGGCGTGGATCGATGTCCGGAACACCTTCTGCACGATCTCCAGCGACGTATCATCGACCGAGAGTTCCTGGTGCATTTCCGCTGTCGGCTGGCGGTTATACTGGCTGACGGCCGTGCGAAAATCGCGATAACCGGCAAAACCCAGTTTCTTGGTGATTTTCACCACCATGGCTTCTGACACACCGGCATCGTCTGCGATCTGTTTCAACGATGTCTCATCGCTGAAATCACGCATGGCGAACACGGTATCGACAACCTTCGCTTCGAGTGGCGTCAGCAATGGCATCATCATGCGGATGCGTGGGCCGACGGCCTTTGTGTCGAAGCTTTCGGAATTCATTCTCTTCCCCTTGTCGCACGATCAATCATCATGGCAACGAGGATTATAAGGCCAGTGGCGAGCAGTTGATAGAAGGCCTGAACATTCATCAACGTCAAACCATTGCGCATTGCACCCAAGATGATGGCACCCAGAATGGTCCCGAGAATGCTGCCCTTGCCGCCCATAAGCGATGCACCGCCTATCGCTGCTGCCGCGATGGCATCCAGTTCCCACAGATTGCCGAGAATGGGCTCGGCTGCGCCAAGGCGACCGATGAGGATAAGTGAGGCAAGTGCGGCCAGACCGCCGGAAATGACATATGCCGTGATCTTGGTGCGGGCGATGGGAACGCCAGCGACATAGGCCGCCTCTTCATTGCCGCCAACTGCCATCAGATATTCGCCAATGGGTGTCTTCTTGAGCAAAATCCACGCAGCAATGGCGACGACAGCGACGATCAGAACAGGGGTCGGAATGCCGAAGAGATTGCCGTTGAACAGCGAACGGAACCCGGCGGGAATGCCAAGAACGGGATTGCCGCCCGTATAGATCAGCGCGATGGCCCGGTAAGTGCTGAGCGTGCCGAGTGTCACAATGAAGGGTTGCAGGCCAACATAGGCAACGAGCGCGCCATTGACGAAGCCGCAAAGGACGCCAACGCCGAGACCTGCGAGGATTGCCAGCGGTATCGGCGTCCCCGCGACCAGCAGGCTGGCGGTGACGACCGCCGAGATCGCAGCTGTCGGGCCAACCGACAGATCAATGCCGCCGGAGATGATGACCAGCGTCATACCGAGCGCAAGGCAGGCATTGATGCTGGACTGCTGGAGAATGTTGACGAGGTTACGCTCGGAAATGAAGCCGGGAACGAGGGCCGCAAACACCGCCATAATGACGATGAGGCCGATCAACGTTCCCGCATCGCGCAGCGAAAACGAGAAGCGGCGGAAGGCCGGAGCGGAGGTAGCGGGCGCATTTGAAGTTCTGGTCATGGGTTGTCCTGTAGGTTCACACGGGTCGCGCAATGCGCGCGTCATCCGCATCGGCATTCGCCCCGGGAATGGCATGCGCGACAATCGCGCTTTCGCTCAGTTGATCACGCTCAATGGTCGCAGCAATCCGCCCTTCGCGCATGACCAGCACGCGGTCAGACAGACGGATGACTTCCGGCAGTTCCGAGGATACGACGATGATGGAATGGCCCTCACGGGCGAGGTCTTCGATCAGATGATAGATTTCCGACTTGGCACCGACATCGATGCCGCGGGTGGGCTCATCAAACAGCAGGATTTGCGACTTGGCCGCCAGCCAGCGCGCGATAATCGCCTTTTGCTGGTTACCGCCGCTGAAAAGGCGAATGGGACGATCCAGCTGGAATGGCCGCAGATTGACGCGCTTCAGCAAATCCTGCGCGGTGGCGCGAAGCTTGGAATTGTTGATCACACCGCCGGACGAGAAACTGCCGAGGGAGGCCAGTGCCATATTGGTGGCGACGGGACGCAAGGGAATGATGCCTTCGCGCTTGCGCTCTTCCGGCACCAGTCCGATACCGGCGGCGATGGCATCACGCGGATTGGCGAAACTCTGCTCCTTGCCGTCGATACTGATCGATCCCTCGCTTAAGCGGTCGACACCTGCCAGCAGACGCAGGAGTTCCGTGCGACCAGAGCCGACAAGCCCGGCAATGCCGAGAACTTCGCCCTTGTGCAGCGTGAAGGAGACGTCGCGAATTCTGGTGGCCGAAGACAGATTTCTGGCTTGAAGCTTAACGGTATCGGTGACAAAGGAATTATGCTCTTCCTGCATCAATTCGCGACCGACCATCTTGGCGATCACATCGGTTTCAGACACCTTGGCAAGATCAACGATGTCTACCAGCTTGCCATCGCGCATGATGCTGGAGCGTTGGCAGATGCGGAACACCTCATCCATCTTGTGCGATACGTAGATAATGGAAACACCGCTTTGCGACAGGCTGGCGATGACCTCGGCCAGACGATCGAACTCACTGGGTGTCAGGCTCGATGTCGGCTCGTCCATGGCGATGACCTTCGCCTTGTCGAGAAGCGCGCGACCGATTTCGACGATCTGGCGCTGCGCAACCTTCAGCGACGATATCGGTGCCGAGGGATCGATTGTTTTGTCGATCATAGCAAGTGCTTCAGCGGCGCGGGCTTCCTGTTCGCGGCGGGAGACGAACATGCCGCCCATATGCGTCAGCGAATGTCCGAGAAACATGTTCTGGGCGACGCTCAAATGCGGCACCTGCTGAAGCTCCTGATGGATCATCGCGATACCGGCGGCACGCGCATCCATCGGCTTTTTGAAGGCAACGGCCTCTCCGTCCACGAAGACGGTGCCGGATGTGGGGCGAAACACGCCCGAAAGAATGCGCAAAAGCGTGGATTTGCCAGCACCGTTTTCACCGAGAAGTCCGTGGATTTCGCCGGGAGCCACGTCGAAGGAAACGTCCGTCAGCGCGTTGACGCCGGGAAAGCTCTTGGAAATCGTCTCGAATCTCAGTCGTGGCGTCATCGTTCCACCTCTTGGCTAATGGAGATGCCGAGGATACGTCGGCATCTCCCTGAGCGTTGGTTACTTGGCAGTCTTGGCGTCTTCCATCAGCACGGCGCGCACATCGACGCCCTCGCCCTGATAGCGGCTGAGATTATCCGAAGTGATCAATGCCTGCGGGGTGGCGACCACGCGCGGCAATTTCTGACCGGCGACGAGACGCAGCGCAGTTTCGAGTGCGACTTCGCCCGTCAGAACCGGGAAGCTGTCCACCGTGCCGGTGAGTTCGCCTGCCTTGATGGAGGCATAAGCGTCGGAGATACCATCAGTGCCGAAGACTGCGACTTTACCAGCAAGACCGGCAGCCTTGACTGCTTCAACAATACCCAGCGCCATGCCGTCATTATTGGCGTAAAAGCCGATCAGGTCAGGATGCTGGTTGAGAATGTTGGTGGCCGCATCGTAAGATGTCTGACGATCCCAATTGCCGGGGACGCTGGCAACGACCTTGAACTTGTCGTTCTGGGTGATGGTGGACTTGAAACCGTCCGTGCGCTGAACGGCAGCGTAAACGCCAGCCTGACCTTCGACAATGGCAACCTTGCCGCCCTGCGGACGGTTTTCGATAAACCACTTGGCAACGCGCACACCGTTATCGCGCTGAACGTTGCCGACATAATGTTCAGCCTGCGGAATGACGGCATCGTTGACGTTGACGACAGGGATATTGGCGGCCTTGGCCTGCTCGATAACGGGCTGAAGATTGGCATCCGTCTGCGGCGAAACCAGCAGAACGTTATAGCCCTGCGTGATCATGCCCTCGGCAATCGTCAGCTGACCCAGTTGGTCGCCTTCGCTCTGTGCGGCCTGATAGGCGACGGGAACGCCGACCTTCTTGCCGAAGGCTTCATATCCCAGACCCAGCGAGCGCCAATATTCATTGGTCAGCGTCTTGGAAACCGCACCTGCCTTGGTGCCCTCAGGTAGTTTCGGGAAAGGCCCGAGCTTGGCTTCCAGCTGCGACCAGTCCATGCGGTCCTTTTCCGTATCGGAATTGAGCGGCGCAAGTTCCTGCGCGAAAGCTGCGCTGAACAGGAAGCTGGCGGCAAGCCCGGCAGCCATTGTCGTCTTCAAAAAGGTTTTCATCGGTTTCCTCCCAGATGGAATGTGTCGGCACGCCTTCGGCATGCGTTGTGACGAGGTTTTTGGATTTTCTTGCGCAGATCAGCCGAGTATAAGCTCCTGAATGACGGCCTGCGCGGAAACGGCATCCTGACGTTCAATGGCACCAGACAGGCGATTGTCCTGCTCGATCCGATCCACCACTTTCAGCATCCGCTTGACGGTCTGAATATTGACTTCGCATTCGTGAACCGGGTCGAGGCCCGTCATGTCAGGGAATGTGTCGAAATAGATTGCGCCATCATAACCATCCTTGCGTATCTGGCGCAGAAGCTCGATCGTCTGCTGCGTGTGAACAGCGCCGACCATCAGGCCGTCATCACGCTTGGCGTAACCGTCATTGAGGTGGACACCGAGAACGCGACTGTAACGGGCAATCAGGGCGGCAGCGAAAGCAGGCTGCTCATCAGCGTAGAGCACATGAGCGAAGTCCAGCGTCACGCCAAGGTTGGGCATATCCACGTCTTTAATGGCTAGAAGCGTGGTCGCGCAATCGGGCATCAGGCTATAGGAACGCGGCTCGTTCGGCTTGTATTCGATGCTGACGAGACAATCCGGATCATGCGCGCAAACTTCACGAATTCCATCAATCTCGTGTTGCCACAGCGTGTGGTAATCGGCCTGGAAGGCGTAGTCGAAACCATCCTGCCCCAGCCACAGCGTCATCAGGTTGCTGCCAGCAGCGCGCGCGGCATCGATACCCTTCTTCGTCAGATCAATCGCTTCACGCCGCACAGCCGCATCAGGATTGGTGAAAGCACCGATCTTGAAAGCCGGATTGGTGTAGTAGCGCATGGCAAAACCATTGATCGCAAGACCGAGATCGCCGATCTGGCGTGCAAGAAGTGCCGGATCATCGGCCACATGGTCGGGATAATTGAGGTCGAGATCCGTCAGACCATCAACCTTTGCAGCACGCTTTGCCATCTGCAGCATGGTTGGCTTGCCGGAAAGTTCAGGCCACTCGGCAGCAGGCTTCGAGGCGAAGGAATTCAGTCGGGTGGCGAATTTCAATTGGGTCACTGGTCTTGCTCACTTCGGTCGTTGTTGGCGCAACTTCACAAATTAAAACTATTTTGTAAAGCTATATATGTTGTGCATCGCATCAATTCGTTTTGGGCACGCCACTTTTCGACCTTGTTCCGCGCCCTCAAGACGCGCGAAATCCAGCCGCCAGAATTCCGGCAGCCCTCAATGGTTCAGGCATGACAAGGGCTACGAATTGCGCAACCAAATCGGGTGGCGTCAGCGCGCCATCACGGCCTCGATTTCAGAAAGCATCGGCATTGCGGGGGCCGTGCCACGCCGAGTCACGGCAATACCGGCAGTCGCACAACCGAATCGAACCGCCTGAAGCGGCCCGGCACCACGTGAAAGGGCAGCCGCAAAACCACCCACAAAAGCATCCCCCGCGCCGGTCGTATCGACGGTCGGACCACAGGAGACGGCGGGCACATGCACCGATTGCCCCGGCGCATGAAACAACACGCCCCGCCCGCCAAGTGTGATGATGGCCACACCGACTCCGCGAGACAGGAAAATGTCGCCAGCACGTTCGGCATCATCAAGCGTATCGATGGGAAAACCAACAAGTGCTGCGGCTTCCGTCTCGTTGGGAATGATGAAGTCGCAAAGGCTGTAGATGTCTTCCGGGAAGGCCTCTGCCGGGGCTGGATTGAAAATCGTCGTGACATTGGCACTGCGTGCGATTTCCAACGCATGGTGTGCAGCCGCGACCGGCTGTTCCAGCTGGGTGACGAAAACGGCAGATTGCGCAATGGTATCGCGTGCCGCCTCCACATCGCCAACGCCGATCGTACCCGCGGCTCCCGCATAAACGATAATGGCGTTATCGCCGGTGCTGTCATTGACGTAGATAAACGCAGCCCCGGTCGGCTGATCATCCATGACCTTCAGCTTCGCCGTCACTCCGGCCTCTTCATAGGTCTTCAGTGCCAGATCGCCGAATGTGTCGCGGCCAATCTTGGAAATGAACGACACCTGCGCACCGGCCCGCGCCGCCGCAACGGCCTGATTGGAACCTTTGCCGCCCGGACCAACCGAGAAGCCGCTGCCTGTAATGGTTTCTCCCAAAGCGGGCATACGTGGTGCGAGATAAGCGGTATCGGCAACAAAAATACCAAGAATGGAAACGCCAGATTTCATTCCAGACCTCATTTTACGGCCCCTGCGGTGAGACCCTTCACAATGTAACGCTCTAGGAAGATACCGACGAGAACGAGCGGCATGATGGCAGCGGTCGCAATCGCTGCCATCGACCACCAGTTGATACCCTGCGACCCCGTTTGGCTCGCCACCATGACCGGCAGCGTCTTGGCATTCGAACTCGTCAGCAGAGCTGCGAAGAAATATTCGTTCCAGCACAGAATGACCGACAGAATGAAGGCCGCAACCATGCCGGGCAAGGCGATGGGCAGAACGATGCGCAAAAATGCACCCCAGATCGAGCAGCCATCCACCAGTGCTGCCTGCTCCAGCTCCACCGGGATCGTGTCGAACTGATCGCGCATGATCCAAATGACGATGGGTAGCACCATCAGCGTGTAAACGAGGATAAGGCCGACCAGCGTGTCGAGTAGCATCAGATGCTTGTAGAGAACCAGAAACGGCATCGCCAAAACCACGGGTGGCAGAATGAGCTGCGACAGGAAGAAGAAGGAAATGTCCTTGTTCTTCATCCAGAGGAATTTGTAGGAAAACCGGCTGAGGCCATAGGCCGCCAGCGAGCCGATCAGCACCGCCAGAAACGATGCGCCAGCGGAGGCAACGACACTGTTGAGAAAACGGCGAATGAATTCGTCGCGAACCGTCGATTGCACAAAGATCGTATCGGGCGAGAGACCCAGTGAGCGCCAGCCCTTCCAGTCCGGCGTGAAGTCAACAAAGGGAATGAGATGGCCCTGCGTCACATTCACCGCCGTTTTGAAGGATGTGGTGATGGTCCAGTAAATCGGAAACAGCGACACGAAAGCCCACAACACCAAGGCAGCATAGATCAGCAGACTGCTGGTCAGGAACTGCGGACGGCGGGACCAGAGGCTTGGTCGTGGGGTGGATGTTTCAACATGTGTAGCCATCGGCTTCAGCCTCAATTGTCGCGTTGCATCCACCGGCTCGCCCCTTTGAGGATGAGCGCGACGAAAATGATGATGATGACGAGATAGAATTCCGCAAGCATCGTGCCGTAACCGACATTGGAGCGATCGCGATATTCACGGAAGATGAAGCTGGAAACGGTATCGGTCGCCCCGCCCGGTCCGCCCGCCGTAACGTTGATGACGATATCGGCCAGCTTCAACTGGAAGATGATGCGCAGAATGATGACGGTTATGCTGACCGGCAGCATCAGCGGAAAGGTGATTTCCTTGAAACTCTGCCAGCCGGAAGCACCATCCACCTTCGCCGCCTCCTTGATTTCGGAAGGCAAGGCCTGAAGGCCTGCCAGCAGCAGGATCATCATGAAGGGAATGGAGACCCAGGCATCCATGGCCATGATCGAGGTCCGCGCCAGCCATGGTGTCGAAAAGAATGCCGGATTGTCCCAGCCCAGATGTCGCGCAAGCGTGGCCGCCGGTCCGAAACGATATTCCATCAGCGATTTGCCGATCATCCAGCTGACGGCAACGGGGCTGAGCATCAGCGGCAGCAGAAACGCTACACGGAAGAATTTGCGCGCCCTGATCTCCGCGTTCAGCAGCAGTGCCAGCCCGAAGGCAATGGCATATTGGACCAGCACCGACAGAACATAATAGACCATGTTCAGCAGCGCATTCCAGAAATAGCGATCCGCAAACAGTGTGCGAAGATTATCCAGCCCGTTGAAACGGCGTCCCGCCACGGCACTCAGGTTCCAGTCGGTAAAAGCGATATAGAGGCCAAAGACGGTGGGAAAGACCACCATGGCGACGGTAAAGAGAACAGCAGGCAGAACAAAAGCCGCTCGTTGCCCGGCCTCACCGCGGATCATCACTTGCGCTGCGCAAAGTGCCACCGCCCAGATGATGTAGGCAAACAGCAGCGGTCGCCAGCTGACGAAACCAAAGGCCGTGATGCCCGCCACGTCAGCTATCTGTGCGAGGAGGACGCCAAACAGCAGCACCGTAGCCGCCACCAGCAGAAGCTTTCCGCGCCGTGCGGAGCTGGGTGGAACGATGGTCCGCTCCACGGGGCTGATGGTTTGCGTAATCGTATGCGACATGGGCAGACCTCTGGGCTGGTGAGCCGAACGGAAGACTTAGTGACCCAGGCGGCGAAAACCCCGCCGCCTGAGCTATTGCAAACTAAAAGCCCGCGACGGGCATCATGCCCCGAGCGAGGCCTTGTAGAGTGCAATCTGCTTGTCGCGCCCAAGCTGATCCGTCAGCTTTTCCCACGCCGCAGCGATGGCGTCCGCTCCAGCCTGAGCGCTGGCCTGACCGGCAAACACCTTGGCAAGCTCATCTTCTGCGATGCTGTAATATTGGAAGATGCCGGGAATACGTGGCTCGATGGCAGCATTGGGGTGGTTGTAGGAGTTGGACTGAGACGCGAGGTAGTTCGAAATGAACGCCTCGTCATAACCCGCCGTCACCCATTCCTTGATGTCGAACTGGCTCTTGCGATAACACTGGAAGCCGGATGGATAGGCCGCCGTCCATAGCGCGATGTCCTTGCCGCCCAGATGGGCTGCTGCGCTCCAAGCGGCCTTCTTCTTTTTCTCATCGCTATCGACCCTCGACATGACGTAAACGCCCCAGCCGAGATAAGCCATGTTCGGCGCATGGTTCGGGCCGCTGGCAAGCTTTTCCCATTTGCCGGTCTTCGAATTATAAACATCGTCAGAGCCCGGCAGAATATCAAAGCCGATGGTATCGCCCACGACAGAACTATCGCTGGTGCGTGCGGCAGCCCCCACATCACCCCACCACGAGACCATCGAGCCTGTTCCAGCCAGAAACTGCTGGAAGGCCGTGGTGCCGGGGTCGGCGTTCAGCTGGTCACCCGCTTCCGATGGCAGCGCATCGATAACGTCCTGAATGGCGCGAACCCAGGCAGGGTTGTTGATGCGCGGCTTCATCGTGTCGGCGTCGAACAGCCACGCCTTGTCATCCGGATGTTTGGCATAGGCGGTGGCACGGCTGCCGAGGAAGTAGAATCCAAAACCACCCCAAGCCTTCGGCGCATCGAGATAGCCGATGGCATCCCCACCGGCGACAGTCTTGCCCTTAAGGAATTTGGTGACTTCCTGAACCTTCTGCCAGGTTTTCGGCACACCCCACTCGCCCTCATGGCCCTCGTCCTTCCAGGCTTTGGCAAGGTCGGCATCGGTGAAGTAATCGGTGCGGTAATTGAAGTTGTGGCAGTCGCCATCGACGGACACGCGGTAGGTCTTGCCATCCCACGTCCCGACGGGTGCTTTCAGGTAATCGACATAGTCATCCATGTCGATCTGGGCCTTGACCCAATCCGGCATTTCTGAAGCCAGCCCCTTGCCGCAGACATCGCCTTCGAACGGCGCGCCCATCTCCAGAATGTCGAAATCGACCGTGCCGGTAGCGATGGCCTGTTGCAGACGCGGATTGTAATCCGCCTGCGCCAGATCGATCCAGGTGATCTTGGCACCGGTATAGTCTTCCCATGGCTTCAGGAAGCCGCGGAACAGAACGTTGTGAAGGTTCTGGTTATTGAGGCCCATGAAGGACAGTTCGACACCAGCAAATTCGCCCTGCTTGACGTTCTTCTTCGTAGCCTCCAGGCACATCTCGCCAACCTTCTGCCAATCGGCATCGGTTGGAGAGCCCTTGCCAACACCCGGCACCTGCAAAATCTGCGTGCGCAAAGATGCACCCTGCGCGTAAGCTGCTCCGAACGGCCCCAGCATACTGCCTGCGGCGGCCACAGCACCAAGGCTTGCGCCCGTCTTCAAGATGGTACGGCGGCTTAAGCCGATCGCCATCATTCTCTCGAAATCACTGACTTTCATGCGGTTCTCCTCCCGTTGATTTAGAAATCGTCGCGTTTCTCCTCCCGCGACGAAAAGACTTCACTCCAGCCTCAGCCCGCTTTCCCCATCGAAAAGATGGACCAGCGCAACATTTGGCGTCATCGCAATCGTGCCGCCCGCTGGCTCTTCCACGCGGTCGCGAAACACGCCGATGATCTTCTGCTGGCCGAGCTTGGCAAAGACCTGCGTTTCCGAGCCGGTCGATTCCACCACCGTTACCTGCGCGCTAACGGCACCGCCGAGCATGAAATGCTCCGGCCGAATACCGTAAAAGGCAGACTTTCCATCAGACCCGGCAGGTACGCGTGACAGCGGCAGGCGAATGCCATCATCCGTCTCGAAATAGGGTTCAGCGACACCGCGAATGTGGCCCTTGATGAGGTTCATGGATGGAGAGCCGATGAAACCGGCAACAAAGGTATTTGCGGGTCTATCATACAGCGTCAGCGGCGAGCCGATCTGCTCCACGCGCCCATCGCGCAGCACGACGATACGGTCGGCCATGGTCATGGCCTCAACCTGATCATGCGTCACATAGATCATCGTCGTTGCAAGGCGACGCTGCAGTTCCTTGATCTCAGCCCGCATCTGCACACGCAGCTTGGCATCGAGGTTGGAAAGCGGCTCATCGAAGAGGAACACCTTGGGATCGCGAACAATGGCGCGCCCCATCGCCACACGCTGGCGCTGGCCGCCGGAAAGCTGGCGGGGATAGCGTGCCAGATAAGGCGTAAGATCAAGAATCTCAGCGGCCTTATGCACGCGTGCATCGATATCCGCCCTTGTTTCTCCACGCATTTTCAGCGCAAAGCCCATATTCTCGGCCACGGTCTTGTGTGGATAAAGCGCGTAGCTCTGGAACACCATGGCGATATCACGATCCTTCGGAGGCAGGTCATTGACTACCTTTCCGTCAATCTGGATATCCCCGAATGTAATTGGTTCGAGCCCCGCCACCATGCGCAACAGGGTCGATTTTCCGCAGCCGGACGGTCCCACCAGAACGACGAATTCGCCGTCGGGTATTTCAACGGAAACGCCATGGATAACCGTCAGGCTTCCATAGGCTTTTCCGACATTGACGATGTTCATCGATGCCAAAAGCTGCTCTCCTCCCACGGCGTCGCACTCCCCGCGACACTGCGCCTCCCTGCGAACAGGCGAGTACAGCCCGCCAGCCATACTCGCCATCATCATGTTATCCTTGGGAGGACGCATCCGTTAGCGAACTTCACACATATTTGCATTTTTGTAAATTATAGTTTTGCTAACTTTTCGAGAATTCTTTGAATTCTCCAGGGAACAGAAATTTTTTTAGAGAATTAACCGAAAACAATACTCACACAGCGCGATATTGCCGCTGCCGCTTGCGCATCTTGATCTAAAGCAATTGCAGACATTACAAATATGATATAGTTCGTGAAGAATAAGTCTGCAGTTCCTGGGAGGAGAAAGCAGTGCTCAAAGGGATCGACCCCATTATCAACGCGGAACTGATGCATGCCCTGATGTTGATGGGACATGGCGATCAGTTGGTTTTATGCGATATCAATCATCCTGCACAAACCATCGCGCGTCAAACAACTTATGGCCGCCTGATCGATGTTTCCGGCTGCGGCCTGAAACGTGCCGCAGAAGCCATTTTAAAGCTTTTCCCGCTGGACACATTCGTCGATGCACCAGTCAAACGCATGCAGGTCGTCGGCGACCCCGACGGCCAGGTTCCGATCTTCGCAGCCATACAGGCGGTCATCGACAGTTCCGAGGGCAACCCCGTTTTGATAGAGCCGCTGGAACGCTTTGCGTTCTACGAAGCCGCCAAGAAATCCTTCGCAATCGTCAGAACTTCCGATCCCGGGCCATACGGCTGCTTCATTTTCAGCAAGGGCGTTTGCTAGGCTTCGGGTTTATTGGTCAGCACTTACTTCCTCGCGCGACTTCTAAGGTTTTCGCAACGTCGCTTGTGCAAATCCAGTAAGATGAACCGCTTGTTCGAACTTTACTCCTTCAACCGATAGGCAAGCGGCGGTACGTGGCGTACGCCGTCATCCACCCGCGCCCTGATACCGGCGCTGGCAGGCTTTCCACACGATGGAAGCGACTAGGACGGCTGCTGGACCTGCCAAAATGGAGGCCAGCGGTGCAGCCTCGCCAATGAGCGGCACGGGCTTCCCCAGCAATGATGCGACCGGCACGTAGGCCATGTAGCCGAGAGGCACTACTGATAAGAGGAGGAACTGGAGGGGGAGCGCAAAAATGGTCAGCGGATAACGCGACAGTTCCCAGAAGTCAAAATAGATGCCGAACAGATAGCGTGAGCGACTGAGCACCAGTGCCATGGCGCCGACCATCGTTAACATCGCACCGGTTAGCAGCGCTGCGCTGATGAGGCTTGCGGCGAACTGCAATACTGTCAGCACGGACCAATCTATGGCCAGTTGCGGCAGCGCCCACACCATCAGTCCGATCCCAAGCGCAATATGGCCCCCATATTCGATATTGATGCCGGAAAAAGCCAGAAACGCCCAAGGGCTGACCGGCCGCACAAGTAATGTATCGTATGTGCCCAGCCGCACCAGTTCTTCCATATTGCGCAGCTGTACCAGAGTAAAAACAGCCCCAAGCGCGTAACCGAGAACATGGAAGCCAAGCATGAATGCAATTTCTGGCCAGACCCATCCTCCCAGCCTCTCAAACCGGCTGGCGATGATCCAGATGGTCGTGTAGACGCTGGCATAACCGAAGGCCTGTGCGACCCAGCCGATGACGAGGTTTCCGCGATACTGCAGCCGGGTGCGCAATTGCATGCGCATGATATGCAGATAGAGCGAAAGCGTATGCCCCATCTCAGCCTCCCTGCACGACCATGCGGCGGCAGGCTGCCCGCCACATAAGGCCCACGATGCTAATCAAAAGCACAGCCCAGATCGCGCCGTAGAAAAGATGCAGCACACTTGCTGCCAAATCCAGCTCACCGAGATAGATCGCCAGCGGATAGAAAGTGATCCAGGCAAAGGGCAGATAAAGGACTGAGCTGGCCAAGGCATCTGGATAAAACCACAGGGGCACGAGGCCGCCGGAAAACAGCGCAAGTGTGCCACGCAGCAACCATTCCAGCGACAACATATCCATAACCCAAAAGCCAATCATGGAAACGGCAATGGAGATCGTGAACAGCAGCACTAGCGACAGTGCAATAGCAATGACGAACAGGGCGGCATGGCCTATGCTTGCTGGTGGCTGTACGCCGTAGATTATGCTCATCAGAATGAAAACGGGGATACCAACCATCAGCATTTCATGACCACGTACGCCCAGCTGACGCGCGAACAGCGAAACAGGGTAGCTGTAAGGTCGCATAAGCTGGCTGATAACATCGCCGCTGCGGATATCCGCGCCGATCTCTCGCAAAATCTGGTTGGCATCCCAGGTCGAAAACATGGTTGCGCCGAGGATTGAATAGGTGATCATCTGCTGAAGGCTGATATCGGTCGAGGCCGCACCGTGGGAAAGCACCGCCTGCCAGATCGAGACGCGGGCGACCACGTTCAGCACGCCCCCGAACAGCTTGAACCAGAACTGCGCCCGAAAACTTGCCTGAATGCGAAAGCCAGCCGAAGCAAAAGCGAGAAACATGGTGCTACCCCGCACGCTTTGACATCAGCACGGACTTGGCAGCGTCCGGTTTTGCCGATGCCTCCCGGGACTGATAATAGGTGCGGATGACCTCTTCGATGTCAGGTTCATGCAGGTGCACGTCTACCAGCTTGGCGTCGGCCACAAGTGTGGTGACGATATCGACCAGCGAGCGATTTGCATCCGTCAGCCAGAATGTGCGAACAATCCCCTCGCCACCCGCCGGCTCGGCATTGGCAAGCCGCACCGTTCCGGGATCGGTGGCGAATTCCAGCGTGAGTTTGCGCCGTGCACCAAATGATGCGTTAAGGCCTGCTAGCGGCCCATCGAACAACAGCTTTCCATCATCGACCATGATCAACCGAGGGCATATTTCCTCGATATCACGCAGATCGTGGGTGGTCAGAATGATCGTCGTGCCACGCTCCCGGTTGATACGGGCCAGCAGTTTGCGCACCACATCCTTCGCCACGACATCGAGGCCGATTGTCGGCTCGTCGAGAAACAGGATTTTGGGCTGGTGCAACAGCGTCATGGCAATCTCGCCGCGCATGCGCTGACCGAGGCTCAGTTGCCGCACCGGCCTATCGAAAAAGGGGCCGATCTGCAGCATATCGACAAGGTCAGCCTGAGCTTTCTCAAATTGCGCCTGTTCGATACGGTAGATGCGCCGATGCAGCTCGAAACTTTCAAAAAGTGGCAACTCCCACCAAAGCTGGCTGCGCTGGCCGAAAACCACGCCGATGTCACGCGCGTTGGCGATACGATCAGCATGGGGCACACGGCCAAGCACCTCGACGGAGCCGGATGTCGGCACCAGAACACCCGTCAGCATCTTGATCATGGTGGACTTGCCCGCGCCATTGGGACCGAGATAGCCCACGGCCTCTCCAGCTTCGATGGCAAAGGATATGCCATCCACCGCCTTGACCTGCTTCGTCACGGGCGCAAGAAAGTTACGAAGCGCCCCGGAAACGCCCAGCTGCGGCACCCTTTGAGCAAACCATTTTTTAGCATTATCTGCATGAATGATGGGAGGCATGACAGCGAATCCGGCGGGAGGAAATCAGCAGGTACACGCCCAGTATGACTGTTATACGACGACCGGCAATGCCGAATTCAACGTGACTTTTTCCACGTCACAGAACGGCTGTGAAGCTATACGGCTCCGCACTTCTAACCCTGACGTCGAGGCCAAACACTCAGCCCGCAGAGCCCGTCGCCTGTGGCTGTGTCAACGGACGTGGCTTGGGAACCGGCACGTCAATTGCTGTGTCGCTCGCCCATGTGATGATTGCGCGGACCTTGGCTTCGATCTGGTCGTTCAGATAGGTCTCGTGGCCTGGCAGTCCCATCGGGTAAAGCGCTTCACGCTCGGCTTCGTAAGCCACGCTTTTGTCGGTACAGAGACGGATGCGCATATCCTGCGGCGCGACATCCGTGCGGTTCTGCACGGCCTCCACAGAACCAGAAGGGTTCAAGCGACCTTCGAAGGCCTCAGTCAGATATTGCGCGGATCGTTCATTGCGTTCGCGCTCCGTCGTCGCGCCCAGCATCACCACCATCACGCGCTTCCCGTTGCGCGTCGCAAGGCCGACATAGTTGCGGCCAGATGCGCAGAGGAAGCCGGTTTTCATGCCGACCGTACCGCTGAAACGCGTCAGCAGGGCATTGTTGGATTTGATTTCCTTGCCGTCAATCGTGACGGCAGAATCCTGAAAGAAGCGACTATATTCCGGAAACGCGCGGTCGATTTCCATGCCAAGCAGCGCAAGGTCACGCGCGGTAGAATAGTTGGTGCGGCTGAACAGGCCATTGGGGCTGGCGAAATGCGTTCCTGTCATGCCAAGGCGTGCAGCCTCGGCATTCATTCTTTGAACGAACGAGGCTTCGTCCGATGCCACGGCTTCTGCCAAGGCGACTGCGACATCGTTTGCCGAGGCGGTCAACGCTGCAAAGAGCGCGTCCTCAAGCGTCATCGTCCGGCCGAAGGTGAGGCCCGATTCCAGAAAGGCCTGTTTCGTGGCATTGCGCGTCATCATTACGGGCGTCGTCAAAGTGACGTCACCGGCTCGCAGCGCTTCGAAAACAACGAGCGCCGTCATGAGCTTGGTTGTCGATGCCGGATACCAAGGCACTCCCGCATCCTCCTGATAGAGGACTTGGTGACTTGCAGTGTCCACGACCAGAACAGGCGTAGCGTTGGCAGTGCCGCCTGCAAAAACGGATGCTCCAAACGCCAGTCCTGCCCATAAATGTCCGGCCACGATGGTTCTTATCATTGTTCAGTCTCCACGGCTTGTGCCCTCATGACATGAGAGGCCTTGCGGGCACAAGCCTCTGCTAAGGCGTGACTTTGGCAAGTCAAGGACAAAGCAGCGGCTTGGTGTATGGATTTGAGACGTTCACGAAGAGTTTTTCGACGATATGGCAATCACCGTCGCTCTGCGCGTGATGCGACATTCCTATCTCTAGACGCACAACCCCTGATCTTCCAAGCATTTCAGCGTTACGGAATCTTCTCAAAACTGTCGCAACACCGTCATGTAGCGGCTTCATACGCGCCTTCGAAAAGGAGCGCAGAATGCAGCCTCAATCGCTAAATATTTCGGGAATAGGAAAAGGCTTTGGAGCAGATGATGTGCTCAAAGGCATCGACCTTTCCATTCGTCCCGGCGAATTTCTTTCGCTCGTGGGCATGTCGGGATGTGGCAAGTCCACATTGCTGCGAATCATCGCAGGCCTGGAGGCGGCAGATCGCGGCAGCGTTTCCATCGGCAGCCGCGATGTGACGGATGTCGATCCGGCGGATCGTAACCTTGCCATGGTGTTCCAGTCCTATGCGCTTTATCCGCACATGACCGTGCGCGACAACATTGCGACGCCGCTGCGCATGCGCCGCCTGTCGTTCTGGGCAAGATTTCCATTGATCGGACGCATGGTTGCCAATGCCGAGATATTGCGCGAGATCGACGCCGCGGTCATGGATGCGGCAGATGTTCTGCAGATCAGCCATTTGCTTGATCGCAGGCCCGCCCAGCTTTCCGGCGGACAGCGCCAGCGCGTGGCGCTTGCCCGCGCACTTGTGCGTTCGCCTGCTGCCTTTCTGATGGACGAGCCGCTGTCGAACCTTGATGCCAAGCTGCGCGCCCATATGCGCGGGGAACTGACCAATCTGCACAGCCGCCTTGGCGCGACATTCATTTATGTCACCCATGACCAGATCGAAGCGATGACGATGTCTGACCGCATCGCGCTGATGTCGGAAGGCCGCATCGAGCAACTGGGCACGCCGGATGAGCTTTACCAGCAGCCTGCTACGCTGACCGTCGCGCGGTTCATCGGCACGCCGTCGATCAATCTGCTGCCTGTCGAAACGGATGCCTCGGGCGAGATCGTCCTTTTCGGGCGCAAACTCGGTCTTCGCGCCACCCACATTGCCTCTGGCCCGGCAACGCTTGGCCTTCGTGCCGAAGACATTTTTCCTGCGGCCGATGGCATTGAAGCGCGTGTTCTGCGCACCGAAACGCAAGGCGCTGACCGTTTCGTGACCTGCCAGTTGAGCGATGACGACTCCATCCATCTCGTCATGCGCCAAAGGGCTGGCGATCAACTGGGCGCTGGTAGCGAAGGCAAAATTCGGCTTGGCTTTGCCAAGTCCAATGCGCATCTCTTCGGCTCCGACGAGAAGCGCTGCGAGATCACGGTTCACGAACAGGTGCCAGCGTGAGCATGGCCACCCCGATCACAGAGACTGCTTCCGAGACGAGGTCGCAAAGATCATCGACGGCGCGGCGCATGGCATGGCGCGGCATTCTGTTCGTCTTTCCCGCAGTTCTGCTGCTGTTGGCGATCTATATCATCCCGATGATCGTCCTCGCCGTCTTCTCGGTCACCGACTATCAACTCGGCGCGCTATCGACGAAATTCATCGGCCTCCATAATTTCCAGAAGGCATTCAGCGATCCCGTCTTTCTGCGTGCTTTGGCCAATACCGTTCTTTATGCGGTCATCGTCATTCCTGCAGGCGTGTTCCTCGCGCTCGGCATCGCGCTTCTGGTTTATAACCGCAAGCGTAGCCGTGCTTTCTGGGAAATCGCCTACTTCCTGCCCGTCACGGCGACGCTGGTGGCCATGGCCACGGTGTTTCAGTTCCTGCTGCACCCATCGCTTGGTCCCGTCAATGCAGCGATCAAATGGATGGGTTTCGAGCCCGTGGGCTTTCTGTCCAACCCGTCACTGCTCATTCCGACCATGGCCATCATCGGCATCTGGCAGGTGCTAGGCTTCAACATGGTTCTGTTTCTGGCTGGGCTGACGGCCATTCCCAAGGATTTGCATGAGGCGATCCGGCTCGATGGCGCGAAGAACCCCTTCGACCGCTTCTTCAAGGTCACATGGCCGATGCTGGGGCCGACCACGATGTTCGTCGTCGTCACCACTTCGATCTCCGCCTTCAAGGTTTTCGAGACGGTGGCGGTTCTGACCAAGGGCCGGTCCGGATCGGAAGTGCTGCTGTTTGCGCTTTATCTCGAGGGCTTCGAATATTCCAACACCGGTTACGCAGCCGCCCTGACGCTGATTTTCCTCGTCATCGTTCTGGTTCTGTCAATTGGCCAGACGCTGCATATGGACCGGAAGGTGCATTACTGATGGTCGCGCTTCGCAAATACCTTCCCCATGTCATCCTCACCGCAGGCGCATTCGTGATGCTCCTGCCGTTCTACTGGATGTTCCTGACCTCGATCCGCTCCCCTGCGGAAATCTTCAGCGTGTCGCTCTGGCCGATCCCGCAGAATTTTGATGCGGTGGATAATTACACGCGCGCCGCCAGTCAGGTGCCTATGCTGCGTTTCATGATGAACGGCGTCATTGTCTGTTTCGGCATTCTGATCGTGCAGGTTTTGACCGCTGTTCCGGCGGCTTATGCCCTGGCGAAACTGCGTTTTCCCGGTCGCAAGCTGCTGCTGACACTGGTGATTGCCGCGCTCTGCGTACCCATCCAGGCGCTGGCACTGCCGCTATTCGTTGGTCTGGCAAAGGCGCAACTGCTGAACACCTATTTCGCGATGATGATGCCGTTCCTGCTTTCCGTCTTTGCCATCTTTCTCTTCAACCAGTCGTTTCGCAGTTACCCCGATGAAATCATCGAGGCGGCACGCATGGACGGGTTTTCAGAGCTGGAAATCTGCTGGCGGCTGGTGCTGCGCGGGTCGCTGCCTTCGCTGGCCGCCTTTTCCGTTTTCTCGCTCGTGGCGCATTGGAACGACCTTTACTGGCCGATGATCGTCGTTACCGATACCAATCTGGCCCCGCCCCCACTTGGCATGCTGTTCTTCTCGGATGTCGAATCCGGCGCGAATTACGGTGCGCTGATGGCGGGCGCAACAATCATCACGGCACCCATGGTCATCTGCTTCCTGCTGGCCAGACGACATTTCATCGCGGGCATCACCATGACCGGCGTGAAGTAACTTCCCTCTCCTCCTCCCCAACCGAACTCTCTGGAGACCGACATGAAAATCAACCGACGGACCGCTCTTGGCGGCCTGGCCCTCAGCCTCGCTCTCGCTGGCGTTTCTACGCCAAGCTTTGCTGCCGATATAACGCTCAACGTGCTTTACAACCTGCCGGGCTTCACCAAATTCCATCAGCCGCTGGCCGATGAATTCATGAAGAAAAATCCGGATATCAAGATCAACTTTCTGGCTCCGGCACCGGGCTACAATGAAGGCCAGCAGCAGGTGCTCCGCGCTGCCGTCACCGGCAATCTGCCGGACGTCTACTTCTCCGGTTACAATCTGACGGCGGAACTGGTGCACACGCTTGCGCCGCGCAACCAGATCACGGATCTGGCTCCCTTCATCGAGGCAGAAGGCGGTCAGACGTTTCTCGACAAGAACTATACGCCAAACATGGCGGCTCTCGGCAAGATCGATGGCAAGCAGTACGGTCTTCCGGTCAACGCTTCCTCGCCGATCATCTACATCAACGCCGAACTGGTGCGCAAAGCCGGTGGCGACCCAGACAACATGCCGAAGACATTCGATGGCCTGATTGCGCTCGCCAACAAAATCCACCAGCAGGACAGCAAGATCGCCGGCATGGGCTATGACATCAACCTGTGGCCGGATGACTGGTTGTGGCAGGCGCTGATCTTCCAGCAGGGCGGCAAGCTGGTGGACGAAGCCACCAAGACCGTGGCCTTCAACAATGAAATCGGCCTCAATGCCCTTAAGCTGACGCGCCGCTTCGTCACCGAAGGTGGCCAGAACCTTCTCGATTGGGACCAGTCCCGTCAGCAGTTCGGCGCAGGTCTCACAGGCTTCATCTTCTCCACGCCTGCCCATGTGCAGACCGTGGAAGGACTGGTCGGCAACCGCTTCGAGCTGAAGACCTCGACCTTCCCGCTCGACAATCCGGAAAAGGGTGGCGTACCCACGGGCGGCAACTCGGCTGTCATGCTGACGCAGGACAAGGCCAAGCAGGATGCAGCCTGGAAGTATCTCAAGTGGATCACCGGCCCGGAAGCGCAGAACGTCATCGTTCGCATCACCGGCTACCTGCCAACCAACAAGCTGGCCACTGGTCCAGACTTCCTGGCGCCTTACTATGCCGAGCATCCGAATGTGAAAACTGCTTCCTTGCAGGCTGAGCGCTCGCTGCCATGGGCCGGTTATCCGGGTGGTGATTCCGTCCGCATCTGGCGCACACAGCGCGATATCATCGGCACCGTCATGCGCGGCGAAGTGACGCCGGAAGACGGTCTGAAGCAGATCGTCGAGCAGACCAACGGCCTGATGAAGTAACCATCAGCTAAATCACCCACGGCCGCGGAGTTTCACTTCGCGGCCAGTTTCAATGCCGGAAATCCCCATCATGAAAATCATCCAGATCACCGATACGCACCTCATGCTGTCCGGTCAGTCCGTCAACGGCGTCGATCCCGAAAAGCATCTGCGCGCGACCATGGCCGATATCCTGGCCAAACATGCGGATACTGATCTGCTTGTTATGACCGGCGACCTTTGCAATTACGGTGATCCGGAAGCCTACGACATCCTGCGCGATATTCTGGCCCCGGCACCCTTCGATGTTCGCCTGATGCTCGGCAACCATGATGACCGGGGCAACTTCATCGCAGCCTTTCCCGACCATCCCCGCGATAGCAAAGGCTATATCCAGTCTTATCTCGATACCGATTTCGGACGGCTGATCTTCCTCGATAGTCACGAGGCTGGCGTAATCGGCGGTATTTTTGATGACGACCGGCTGGCCTTCCTCGCAGATGCGCTAGCGGGCGCTGGCGACAAGCCCGTCACCGTCTTCATCCACCATCCGCCGATGGATTGCGGCATCGCCCATTTCGACAAGATCGGCATGCATGATGATGGTGCTATGATGCGTGTCCTCGCTGCGCATAAGGGCCGCGTCCGGCACATCGTCTTCGGCCACATCCATGTGCCACTGGCAGGCACCAGCGCGGAAGGCATCGCCTTCAGCTCGGGTCAGGCCTGCGCGCATCGCTTCATCACTGATCTGACCAGCCCCACACCGTTCTGGACCAGCGGCAATCCGTGCTACCGCATCATCACGCTCGATGCGCAGGGCTTCCGCGCCTATAGCGTCGAGGTGGGTGAGGTTGTGACGGGACAGGCACCGGTCTGCGACGGGCCTTAATTCAAGGGTGCAAGGACGACGCCGGACCGGCGTCAGCCTTTGCCGAAATGATCAACCGAACGCTTGGCTGGCAAGCGCCCAGGTTTTTGGCCGCAATGCCTCCTCCTCGTCCTGACCCGGCATCCAGCGCCCGTCGAGCGACATGGTGGTGACTGTGTCGAATACGGCCAAGCCCGATTGTGCGAGATAATGCGCGAAAGCGCCGCTTTCCTCGCGCGTATCAAGTCGCAGGAAGTTACCCGCATGCTCCACGACATGTGGATGGGTGACTGCGATTGCATCCTCTTCGTTCGACGCGACGACCGGACCGATCAGCGCGCCACGCCCGAAACGACGACACAGCGAGAAGGCTTCGATGCGCTGGCCGCGCACAAGCACCAGCCCTTGGGAGACGGGTAGCAAGGCGTCGAACAGCGTCGCACGATTGGCGCCGAATGCTTTCTCATCGAGCGCGAGAATGGCATCGACATCGCCGGGTGTCAGAGCCCTCAACTCCGCACCACCGGAAACAACTGGTGCCGCAATGGGTGTTGCTTCGCCCTGACACTGGAACACCGTCTTTTCAATCGTAAAGCCCATGGATTGATAGAGCCGCTTTGCCGCGCGTGTGGCGTTGAGGCCGAACCGTCGTTTGCCGGCCTGCTGCATCACATGCAGCATCATCCAGCTTCCAGCCCCCCGCGCCTGAAGCCGGGGCGGGATGATGACCATGCCGATGGTAGAAAAGGCCGCGCCGAAATCGAACCACATGGCAGAGCCCGCCAGCCGTCCTATGGCGTCCACAGCTACCACGCCCCTGCCGTTTTCCAGCAGCATCTGCCAGTCCTTGGGCCGGTGCGGCCAGCCAACGCCGATGGACAAGGCATGCAGCTTTTCGATGTCGACATCGGCAATGTCCTGAAGCGTCAGCTCAAAGGTTTCCAGCTGTATGGTGTCATGATTGGCCACAGCGCCCCCCTCGCAGGTTTCTCGCCATGGCGAACCTGCCTCTTCCGTCTGCCCGGATTCTAAAACCCGTTTTCAAGCTTTAAGCGATCCCCAGCAAATATTTCACTCGAATCCGGCGCAGTTTCAGCAGTTTAAGCTGAAACGAGCGTCGTTTTGGCGGAAATTGGAGCGAGCAGGCCTTATTTTGGCGAAAACGATGAGAGGCGATCATGACGGCACAAGACATCCTGGAACGCTTGGTTTCTTTCGCCTCGGTGGTAGGCACGTCCAACGCCGATATCGTTGCCTGGATTGCCGATTACGCGCAAAGCCATGGTGCGCATGTCACGACAGCAATCGGCCCGGAAGGGGATCGCGCCAATCTCTTCGCAACCATCGGTCCACGCGATGTGCCGGGCGTCATTTTATCTGGTCACATGGATGTCGTTCCGGCAGGCGAAGCGGACTGGTTGAGCGACCCGTTTTCCCTGCGTGCCGATGGCGACAGACTCTATGGACGCGGCACCAGCGACATGAAAGGCTTTCTGGCCTGCGCACTGGCCGCCCTGCCGGAATTTGCGACAATGCCCTTGAAGCGGCCCATCCACTTTGCCTTTTCGTACGATGAGGAAGCCGGTTGCAAGGGTGTGCCGCATCTTATCGAACTCATCCCAACGCTGTGCGCACTTCCGGACATGTGCATCGTCGGCGAACCAAGCGGCTTGCGTGCCATTCGCGCCCATAAGGGCAAGGCAGCGGCACGGATCACTGTCCGGGGACGTTCCGGCCATTCCTCGCGACCCTATCTTGGCCTGAACGCCATCCATGCGATGACTGAGATACTCACAAGCGCTGTGAATGCCGCCAATGCGTTGACGCATGGCCCTTTCGACAGCAATTTCGAGCCACCCTACTCCTCGCTTCAGGTCGGCACTATCAAGGGCGGGCAAGCCGTCAACATCATTCCCGATCTCTGCGTCGTTGATATCGAGGCAAGGGCAATTTCCGGCGTCTCGCCCGCCAGCCTGCTCGAACCACTGCGCAAGGCGACAGCAGCGTTGCAAGCGGATGGTTTCGACGTCAGCTTCGATACCTTGAGTGAATACCCGGCCCTTTCACTCGCAGCAAGTGCACCTCTAACCGCTCTCATGCGAGACCTGACCGGCATCGAGCCATTGGCTGCCGTCAGTTACGGCACCGAAGCCGGGCTTTATCAGGCCGCCTGCATCGACAGCATTATCTGCGGTCCCGGTGATATCGCACGCGCGCACAAGGCAAACGAGTTCATTACCCGCGATGAACTCTCCGCCTGCCACAACATGCTGCGTGAGCTTGGAACGCGATTGAGCGCCTGATGCGGCCAAATCGGTCAGATGTGCTGCGATCCATTGCCGCTTCAGTGCATCCTGCCGTTTGAAATACGCCAACTTTACGTGACTGAAAGACGAGGGCTGGCGCATGACATTTCTGTTCAATTCCGACGCAGCACGCGCGAAAATCTTCGCCGAGCACTTTGCGCAGGAGCTGCCAGAGGTGCCCTTTGCCTCCGACCCGGCCTCCGTCGATCCCGATAGCGTGCGCTATCTCATCACCTGGACGGCCCCTGCCGACCTTGCGCGCTATAAAAATCTGGAAATCCTGTTTTCCATCGGCGCCGGTATCGACCAGTTCGATACATCGGTCCTGCCAGCCCATGTCAAACTGGTGCGCATGGTGGAAGACGGCATCATCAGAATGATGCAGGAATACGTGACGCTCGGCGTTCTGGCACTCCACCGTCGCCTGCCCGATTATCTTGCACAGCAGGCGAAAGCCGAATGGAAAGCGCTGCCGGTAAAACAGGCGCATGAGAGGCGCGTTGGCGTGCTGGGTCTCGGCCATCTCGGCAAGGCGGTTCTGGAGCGGCTGAAACCCTTCGGCTTTCCGCTCTCTGGCTGGAGCCGCAGCGCACATACCATCGATGGCGTGACCTGCCATCATGGCGCAGATCAGCTCGATGGCTTTCTGGCGCAGACAGACATCCTCATCTGCCTGCTGCCGCTGACGTCGGAGACGCGCGGCTTTCTGAACGATGAACTCCTCGCAAAGCTGCCCGCTGGTGCGGCCCTCATTCATGCCGGGCGTGGGCCGCAGCTCGATCAGTCCGCTCTGATAGACGCGCTCAACAGCGGCCATCTGTCCGGGGCGGTGCTTGATGTGACCGACCCTGAACCGCTGCCTGCTGACCACCCGCTGTGGCAGCACCCCGGCGTCATCATCACCCCGCACATCGCCTCCGTCACACAGCCGGAAACGGCAGCGAAGGCCGTTGTCGACAATATCCGCCGCCACACAAACGGCCTCGACCCCATCGGCCTCATCGACCGCAGCCGCGGCTACTGAACAGCACAGAAAGGACATTCCATGTCGCTCATCACCCGTATCGATACCAACCCGCAGACGACGCCGAAAGAAGCGTTGCCTACACCTGAACGGCTCATTGCCGGCAATCCATCCTTCAAAACATGGGCGCTGGACGATTGCCGCGATGGCACCGTTCACACCGGCATCTGGGAAGCGACACCCGGCGAAACCCATTCCATCAAAGGCACGACTTACGAGTTCTGCCACATCATCTCCGGCGTTATCGAGCTGGAAGAAAAAGATGGCGACACCGTCACCTATCGCGCAGGCGACAGCTTCATGATGAAGCCCGGCTTCGTCGGCATCTGGCGCACCATCGAGACGGTTCGCAAAATCTACGTGACCGTGACGGACCCGGCATAAAGGCGGCAAGGCGATGACGCTCAGCTTCGATCCAGACACGATTTTACTGCCGCATTATCACTTCATCGGTGGTGAGAAAGTGGATGCCAGCGAGGGCATTGCCATGCACCGCCCTTCGGATGGCGTGGCATTCGGCGATTGCCCGGTCGCCAGTGCCGATCTTGTGGATCAGGCCGTTCAGACCGCCAAAACAGCGCTCAAAGCCAGCAATTGGGGTGGTGTGCGCCCGCGTGACCGTGTCAGCGCCATGCAACGCTGGGCGGATTTGATCGAACAGGACGCGGAATATCTGGCAAAGCTGGAAGCGGTGTCATCCACCCGCCCCGTCGGGCATCTGGTCGCTGGCGACATCGCCGTCACCGCCGAGCAAATCCGCTTCTTCGCCGAATTCGCCGACAAGGAAGGCAGCGATCTCGTTCCCACCTCCGACGCCAGCCTCGGCATGATCATGACCGAACCCTACGGTGTCGTCGGTGCCATCACACCGTGGAATTTTCCGCTGTCGATGGCGGGCTGGAAGCTGGGCCCGGCCTTGGCGGCAGGCAATGCCGTGGTGCTGAAACCGTCCGAAATGACGCCGTTTTCAACGCTGCGCATTGCCGAGCTTTCGGTGGAAGCGGGCATTCCGGCCGGGCTCATCAATATCGTTCTGGGCGATGGCATGGTCACCGGCAATGCGGTTACGGGCCATGCGGATATATCGAAGGTCAGCTTCACCGGCTCCACCGCCGCCGGTGCCGCTATCATGCAGAATATCGCGCGCACCGGCATCAAACCGATGACGCTGGAACTTGGCGGCAAGAGCCCGCAAGTGGTCTTTGCCGATGCCGATATCGAGCGGACTGCGAAGGCCGTGGCACAGAGCATCATCTCCAATGCGGGTCAGGCCTGTGTGGCGGGCTCACGCCTCATCCTCGCCAAGGAGATCGCAGAGGAACTGATTGCTGCGATCACCACCATCATGCGCCGCGTCGAGACCGGGCCAACATGGGATGAGAAAACTCAATATAGCCCCATCATTTCGCAAAAGCAGATCGAACGCATCGACGCCATCGTACGCGCGGCCATCGGCGCGGGTGCCGAGTGCCTGACGGGTGGGCAGATCATGGATCGCGACGGCTATTTCTACGCCCCGACTTTGCTTGGCAACGTCACGCAGGATTCCCCTGCCGTGACAGAGGAAATCTTCGGGCCGGTTCTGACGTTGCAGACATTCCAGGATGAGGACGAAGCGCTCGCCCTGGCCGACCATCCGACATACGGACTGGCAGCAGGCGTCTTCACGCGTGATCTTTCGCGTGCCATCCGCGTGACCCGAAAGTTGCAAGCGGGTACGATCTGGGTCAATCGTTATGGCCGCTCTCGCGATCACATTCTGCCAACCGGCGGCTACAAAAGTTCCGGCATTGGCAAGGATCTGGGGCGCGAGGCCTATATGGCGAACCGGAAATCCAAAAGCGTTCTTATCGATCTCTAAGGCGGATATTGCATATGAAAAATCATTCCATCGCACTCATTCCCGGTGACGGCATCGGCACTGCTGTTATCGATGCTACCTGGGCCGTGTTGCAGGCAGCGGCCAAAAAGCAGGGCAGCTTCACGCTGAGCGAGACAACATTCCCGTGGTCTTGCGCCTTCTACAAGGAAACCGGCGCGATGATGCCAGCGGATGGAATAGAAACCCTGCGTGGTTTCGATGCCATCCTGTTGGGTGCCGTAGGTTGGCCGGCCGAGGTGCCGGATTCCGTTTCTCTGCACGGGTTGTTGCTGCCGATCCGCAAGGCATTCGTCCAATATGCCAATATCCGCCCCCACCGCCTGCTGCCGGGTGTCGAAGGGCCGTTGAAGAAGGACGCCTTCGATATTCTCTGCATCCGTGAAAACACGGAGGGTGAATATTCCGGTGCGGGTGGCCGGGTCCATGTCGGCACGCCGGATGAAGTGGCCGTGGAAACCTCGATCTTTACCCGCACGGGCGTAGAGCGCATCCTGCGCTTCGGCTTCGAGCAGGCACGCTCCCGTCGCAAGAAACTGGCGTCTATCACCAAGTCAAATGCCCAGAAATATTCCATGGTCTTCTGGGACGAGATGACGGCAAAAATCGCTGCCGAATATCCTGACGTGGAGGTGACGAACTATCATATCGACGCTATGGCGGCGCGCATGGTCATGGCACCGGAAACACTGGATGTCGTCGTGGCCTCCAACCTTTTCGGCGATATTCTGACCGATCTGGGTGCCGCCATTCAGGGCGGGCTGGGCTTTGCGGCCTCGGCCAACATCAACCCTGATCGCTCGTCACCCTCGATGTTCGAGCCCGTGCATGGCTCGGCACCCGATATCGCCCATCTCGGCATTGCCAATCCCATCGCAGCCATCTGGTCGGGCGCGATGATGCTCGATCATCTCGGCGAAAAACAAGCTGCCGCCGATATTATCTCGGCCATCGAGGCGGCCACCGCCAAGGGTGTTGGAACCGTGCCCGGCAAGGACAAAACCGACGTGATTACCGCAGCCGTGCTGAGCGCATTGGCTTAGAGGGAGAAAATGGAATGAATGCTCTTAAAGATCAGGGCCTGTTTCAGCAGCAAGGTTTGATTGGCGGTAAATGGCTGAACGCAGCGTCGGGCAAGACTGTCGATGTGATCGATCCCGCCACGCAAAAGGTGCTGGGAACCGTCCCGGATATGGGCGGGGACGAAACCCGCGCGGCTATCGATGCCGCGGCCAAGGCCTTCGAGCCGTGGAAGGCCAGAACCCATGCAGAGCGGGCAGCACTTCTGGAAAAGTGGTATGCGCTGATGATCGAGCACGAGGACGACCTCGGGCTGCTTTTGACCATGGAACAGGGAAAGCCGCTAAGCGAGGGCAAGGGTGAAATCCGCTACGGCGCATCCTTCGTCAAATGGTTTGCCGAGGAAGCCCGGCGCATCAACGGCCACACCATTCCATCCCCCACGACAGACCGCCGCATCGTCATCCTGAAAGAAGCGGTTGGCGTCTGCGGCATCATCACGCCGTGGAATTTCCCCAATGCGATGATTACCCGCAAGGTGGCACCAGCGCTTGCCGCCGGATGCACCGTCGTGATCAAGCCTTCCGAATTCACGCCCTATTCGGCGCTGGCTCTGGGTGTGCTGGCAGAGCGGGCGGGCATTCCGGCAGGTGTCATCAACATCGTCACCGGCATGCCAACGGACATCGGCAACGAATTGCTGTCCAATGAGACGGTGCGCAAGATTTCCTTCACCGGCTCTACGCGCGTCGGCTCGTTGCTGATGCGAGGTGCCGCAGACAGCATCAAGCGCCTAAGCCTCGAGCTTGGCGGCAACGCGCCTTTCATCGTGTTTGACGATGCTGATATTGATCTCGCTGTCGAAGGTGCGATTGCGTCCAAGTTCCGCAATGGCGGCCAGACCTGCGTCTGCTCCAACCGCATTCTGGTACAGTCAGGCGTTTACGATGCCTTCGCAGCCAAGCTGTCCGCAAAGGTTTCCGCCATGACCGTCGGGCCGGGCACGGAAGCTGGCGTCACCATTGGTCCGATGATCAACGCCGCCGCCATCGACAAGATCAACCGCCATGTTGAAGACGCACTCTCCAAGGGTGCCGAAATCCTGTCCAAGCGACCGACATTGCCTGCGGGCGATCAATTCACGGCACCCATCGTGTTGGGTGGCGCCACGACAGACATGCTGCTGGCCGGTGAGGAAACCTTCGGGCCTGTCGCCCCGCTCTTCCGCTTCGAAACCGAAGAAGAAGCGATTGCTATTGCCAATGGCACACCCTTTGGCCTTGCAGCCTATTTCTACACGGAAAGCCTGAAGCGGTCCTGGCGCGTGGGGGAAGCGCTAGAGTTTGGCATGGTCGGGCTCAACACCGGTTCCGTTTCCATGGAAGTCGCACCCTTCGGCGGCGTCAAGCAATCCGGCCTTGGCCGTGAGGGTGCGCAGTGCGGTATCGAGGAATATCTTGAGACCAAGGCCTTCCATATCGGCGGCCTGAACTGAAACGAAGAGGCCCGCAGCGTGATCGTTGCGGGCCTTTTACTTTCACTGAAACTTGTCGAGCATCTTGTAATAGAAGCCGACCACAGGCAGGAACCAGGGCTTGCCGGAATAGCCGGGCACGGCGTTCCAATCCAGACCTTTCAGCGGATTGCGATCCGGCTTGCCCAGCAGCTTATCGGCAATCAGCGTTCCCATATGGATAGACATCTGTGCGCCGTGGCCGGAATAGCCCATGGCAAAGTTCAGGCCTTCGACTTCGCCTGCGCGCGGGAAGCGGTCGCTGGTCATGCCGACAAGACCGCCCCAGCAATAGTCGATATCGACGCCACGCAACTGCGGGAACATCTCGGCAAGGCCGCTCCTTAGAATTTCACCGCTTTTCGCATCTGAGCGCGCATCCGATGTTGCGGAGAAGCGCGCGCGCCCACCGAAGATCAGCCGGTTATCCGGCGACAGGCGGAAGTAGTTGCCGATATTCATGGATGTAACGCAGGTGCGATTGCCGGGCATGACGGATGCCACTTCGGAATCGCTAAGCGGTCGTGTCGCCACGATGAAGCTGCCGACCGGAATAATGCGGCGCTTGAAATAATCGAACGGGCCGGATGTATAGGCATTGGTGGCAACGACGACATTGTGCGCTTCGACAAAACCGCGCGGCGTTGTCAGCCGATGAACGCCGCCATTTTCGCTGCGATCCGTCACGGGTGCCTTTTCGAAAATAGTCACGCCGTGGCGCACGCAGGCTTCCGCGATGCCATGCACGAAACGGCCCATATGCATCATGCCGCTTTTCTTCGACAGCATCGCGCCATGGAAGTCATCCGAACCGATTTCCGTTTTTAGATCGGCCTTGGAAAGAAGTTCGGTATCGGGATCGATCTCGCGATGGACAACCTCGAAATTCCTCGCAATCGCATCCATATGGGCGGGCTTCGATGCCAGTTTCAGCTTGCCGGCACGGCGGAAGCTGCAATCGATGCCCTCTTCGGCAACGATCGCCTCGATCGTATCGACTGACGCATCGTAGGCGCGGTAGAGCGCGCTGGCACGCTCCACACCCAAATGTTCCTTTGCAGAGATGAAACTGTGAGCGATGCCGTTGTTCAGATGCCCACCATTGCGGCCGGAGCCGCCAAAGCCGACATGCTGCGCTTCCAGCACCACCACTTTCGCGCCACCCTTGGCCAGACTGCGCGCGGCGGACAGGCCGGTAAAGCCGCCGCCGATAATGGCGACATCGAACGTGCCTTCCACCTGTCCCGTCGCCGCAGAGGTAAAGACGGGGGCGGTGTCGTGCCAGTAGGATTTGAACTGCATCGTCCTCATTCCCCTTGTTTACTGCGTTAAAGCCCGACGACACCAGCGAGACCAGAGATATCCTTGATTTCCGTATAGCCATAATAGGGGTTGGCCGGTTCATGGCCTCTGTTAACCCAGACCTTGTTCTTGATACCAAGATCATGTGCGGACATGAGATCGTAGCGGAACGACGAGGAGACGTGGAGAATGTCTTCCGGGCTGCAGCCCAGCATATCGAACATATATTCGAATGCCTTGAAGCGCGGCTTATAGGCATTGGCTTGCTGCGCGGTGTAAACCGCATGGAATGGCGCGCCCAGCTTTTCCACATTGTGCATGATCTGCTCGTTCATGGCGTTGGACAGAATGACCAGCGGAATTTCCTTGGCCACTTTGGACAGACCGGCGGGAACATCCGCGTGCGGACCCCAGCTCGGCACCTGCTCGTAAACAAAGCGACCGTCTTCATCCTTGAAGGTCACGCCATTCTTGCGGCAGGCGCGCTCTACGGCGTTGTGAATGACTTCATTATAAGGCTTCCAGTCTCCCAGAATTTCATCCAGCCGGTAGGCCGCAAAATTCTTGATGAACTGCGCCATCTGTTCGGCATCTAGCTGGTCGCCGTAAAGCGTCTGCGCTGCCTCGGCCATCTGGAAGTTGGTCAGCGTACCGTAGCAATCGAAGGTGATGTACTTGGGGCGAAACTGGGTCATGTCGTTCTGTCCTCTGGATTGGCCTTAGGGCTGCGCTCTTTATGACACCATAGTAGTTGCTGGAATTCGGCTGCGGTCACCGCAATCACCCTGAAGCGAAGCAGATTGTTGCGTAAAGATGCGGCGCTTTGGCAGAGAGTTGCGCAAACTCGTCTCGTCAGGGCGATCCTCCAGACCATCAGCCGTCGCCGCAGCATAAGATGCGGCAGCCACCGCCACAGACAGCGCAAACTGATCGAACCAACGCTGAGGTCAGGACGATCTTCTTTGCGCCAAGGGCTATCAATGAAGAAAGCAAACATGCCGCGAGGGAATACGCCATGCTGGCGAGCCAGATCGATCTCGTTGAATTCACGCCCGACCATCTGGAGGGTGCGCTGGCGCTTTCGCAACAGGCGCAATGGCCGCACCGGATCGAAGATTGGGCCATGGGCCTAGCACTCAGCAAAGGCGTCGCCGCCGTGCACCAGGGCCGCGTTCTCGGAACAGCCATGGCAACGCTCTATGGCGATGATGTCGCGACCATCAACATGGTCATCGTCGATGAAACCATGCGTGGGCTCGGCATCGGCAAGCGTTTGATGGATTTTGCGCTCAACGAAGCGCGCGGGCGCGAATGCAGGCTTGTGGCCACGCAGGACGGATTGCCGCTCTATGAAAAGCTCGGTTTTCGCGAGACCCACCGCATCGTCCAGCACCAGGGAAACGTGTCCTCCGTTCAGCCAGGTGACAGTGTGGAGTGGGCGGGGGCGCAAGATTTGTCGGAATGCCTGAGCCTTGATCGCGCAGCCTGCGGCATGGATCGCCACAATCTTCTTGGCTACTTGGCCGAATATGGCCGCCTTGCCGTCATTCGTCGTGGCGGCCGCATTTCCGGCTTCGGCGCGCTTCGCAACTTTGGGCGTGGTGAGGTCGCCGGACCTGTCGTGGCAGAAAATGCCGCAGATGCCAAAATGCTGCTTTCGTTTTTGTTTGCTGGAAGAGACGGACGTTTTCTCCGCGTCGACACAAGCGAACAAACCGGCCTTGCGCCGTGGCTGACGGACCTTGGTCTGTCCCATGTCGGCGGCGGTATCGCCATGGTGCGGGATGCAAAACCGCGAGAAAACACCACCGCTCAAAATTTCGCCCCTCAAACATTTGCATTGGCCAGTCAGGCCCTCGGTTGATCCTGGAGATCGTTATGCTCAGCAATTCCCTTATCGAACTCGACCGCGCACATCTGGTCCATCCGGTTGCGTCCTACAGAGGCCATGAAAAGCTCGGCGTGCGGGTGTTGAAATCCGCCAAGGGCGCCACTGTTACCGACATGAGCGGGCATCAGATGATCGATGGCTTCGCCGGTCTGTGGTGCGTCAATGCCGGTTACGGCCACGAAAGCATCGTGGAAGCCGCTGCAAAACAGATGCGTGAGCTTCCCTATGCAACAGGCTATTTCAGCCTCGGCTCCGAAGCCGCGATCCGTCTGGCATCGGAGCTGGCCGACCGCGCGCCCGGCGATCTCACCCATATCTATTTCACGCTCGGTGGTTCCGATGCGGTGGACAGCACGGTTCGCTTCATCCGTTATTACTACCACTCTCTCGGCACACCGCAGAAGGACCAGTTCATTTCGCTCGAGCAGGGCTACCATGGTTCCAGCACCGTAGGTGCGGGCCTGACCGCACTTCCGATATTTCATGCGGGCTTCGGCCTGCCGTTCGACTGGCAGCACAAAATTCCGTCGCACTATGCCTATCGCAACCCCGTCGGCACCGACCCACAAGCCATTATCGCCTCGTCCGTTGCCGCTTTGCGGGCGAAGATCGAGGAGATTGGGGCTGAGCGTGTTGCGGCCTTTTACGTCGAGCCCATTCAGGGCTCTGGCGGCGTTCTCGTGCCGCCGAAGGGCTGGCTGAAGGCCATGCACGAGGTCTGTAAAGAGTATGATGTGCTGCTGGTTGCCGATGAGGTCATCACCGGCTTTGGCCGCACCGGTCCGCTCTTTGCGTGTTCAGAAGATGATGTCGTGCCGGATTTCATGACCACGGCGAAAGGCCTGACTTCCGGTTACGTGCCGATGGGTGCTGTGTTCATGTCCGACAGGGTGTATAATGTCATTGCAGATGGTGCCGGTGCCGCCGCAATCGGCCACGGCTACACCTATTCGGCCCATCCCGTCAGCGCAGCTGTGGGGCTGGAAGTGCTGAGACTGTACGAAAACGGGCTTCTTGAAAACGGCGTCAAAGCGGGTGCGCGGTTGATGGCCGGACTTCATAGCCTTGCGGACCACCCGCTGGTCGGCGACGTGCGCGGTCGCGGCATGCTGGCGGCCATTGAACTGGTGACGGACAAGCAGAAGAAAACACCGCTGCCCGCCGCTGCCGATCCATCGCGCCGCATTTTCGACCGCGCCTGGGACAATGGCCTCGTCATCCGCGCCTTCGGCAATGGTGTTCTCGGCTATGCACCGCCGCTATGCTGCACCGAAAGCGAAATCGATGCCATCATCGAGCGTACGCGCATGACGCTGGACCAGACGCTGGAAGACCCGGACGTGCGCGCCGCTATGGCTTGAACGGGCTGCGCTGGAAATACCGCTTTGACGGCATATTCAGAATATTGTGCCGCAGGGGTCTGGTCTTTCAGCGAATCCCGCGATCAATTCTTGCGATGATGAACGGAAGAAGGCGGGAAAAGCGCGAAAAGCCACCGCCCAAGCCGGGAACAGAGCGATTACGGATCCAAACTGACAGCACAGAATTCTGCGACGACATCAAGACCATCCGTGATCCGCTTGCAAAACAGGAGCATGACATTGCCGAAGAGTTTAGCAGACTTCAAATATCTGAGCTTCGATGTGGTTGGAACGCTGATCGATTTCGAAAGCGGCCTGACCGCCTGCCTGAAGCAGATCGCTGAGGAGCATGGCGTCTCCATCGATGCCGAAGCTGCGCTGACGCTCTACCGCAAGGCTCGCTATCTGCCTGATGTCGGCCTGTTCCCGGATGATCTCGTTCGCGTTTATCTGGTGATCGCGCCGGACCTCGGCCTGCCCGCCGAACGCGCTCTTGGAGAACGGCTCCGCGATTCTGCAAAAAGCTGGAAGGCCTTTCCCGATAGCGCAGACGCCCTTGCGCGCCTGGCCAAGCGCTACAAGCTGATTGCCATGACGAACGCCCAGCGCTGGGCTTTCGAATGTTTTTCCAAGGAACTTGGAAACCCCTTCTACCAGGGCTTCACGGCTGATGACACCGGTACGGAAAAGCCCGACCCTGCCTTTTTCAACTATGTCTTCGAGTTCGTTCAATCCGAAGGCAATAGCAAAGACGACATTCTGCACGTCGCCCAGAGCCAGTACCACGACATCGGAATTTCCAGAAAGCTGGGAATGACGAATTGCTGGATCGAGAGACGCCACGCGCAGAAGGGCTATGGCGGAACCATCGAGCCGGAAAACTTTACCGAACCGGATTTCCATTTCACCTCCATGGCAGCACTCTCCGATGCTGTTGAGGAGAAAGCCAACGCCTGACACTGCCCGCCATGGGTAAAAGCGGCGCGCATAAGCCGTTCGACCCGCATGAATTTAACAAAAAGGGGAATGAACATGACCGATAAAACACTCATCAACTGGACCTCCGCCGATGATGCGATGGTCGAAAACGCCATTCGCCGTGGCGCGAGCCGTCGCGACCTTCTGAAGATGCTGATGGCGGGTGGCGTTGCCATGACCGCCGGCTCTGCCATTCTCGGACGCGCCGGCCAGGCCCTTGCCGCAGCCCCGGTTTCCGGCGGCTCTCTGAAAGCGGCTGGTTGGTCGTCTTCTACCGCCGATACGCTCGACCCGGCCAAGGCATCACTTTCGACCGATTACGTTCGCTGCTGCGCCTTCTACAATCGCCTTTCGACTATCGATCAGGCCGGCATGACGCAGATGGAACTGGCCGAGAGCATCGACAGCAAGGACGCCAAGGTCTGGACCGTCAAGCTGCGCAAGGGCGTAACCTTCCACAACGGCAAGTCGCTGACCTCGGCAGACGTCGTCTATTCTCTCAAGCGCCATCTCGATCCAGCCGTTGGCTCCAAGGTCAATTCCATTGCCAAGCAGATGACCGGTTTCAAGGCGGTGGACGATCTGACCGTCGAAATCACGCTTGAAAATCCCAACGCCGACTTGCCAACCATCCTGGCGCTGCACCACTTCATGATCATTGCCGACGGCACCACCGATTTCGCCAAGGCCAATGGCACCGGCGCTTTCGTCTGCGAGGTCTTCGAGCCGGGCGTTCGCTCGCTTGCCACGAAGAACAAGAACTACTGGAAGTCCGAAGGGCCTTATCTCGACTCCTTCGAGTTCTTTGCGATTTCCGACGACACGGCCCGCGTCAACGCACTTCTGGCAGGCGATATCCAGCTTGCCGCATCCGTCAATCCACGCGCCATCCGCCTGATGGAAGGTCAGCCAAACGTCGTCATTTCCAAGACGACATCTGGCAACTACACCAACCTCAACATGCGCCTCGACATGGCGCCGGGCAACAAGGCCGATTTCGTGCAGGGCATGAAAAATCTGGTCAATCGTGAGCAGATCCAGAAGTCCGTGCTGCGCGGTCTGGCCGAGCTTGGAAACGACCAGCCGGTTTCGCCCGCCAACATGTACCACAACAAGGATCTCAAGCCGAAAGCCTTCGATCCTGACAAGGCGAAGTTCCATTTCGAAAAAGCCGGTCTCATCGGTCAGTCCATTCCGATTGTCGCTTCCGAAGCCGCAGCCTCCTCGATCGATATGGCCATGGTGGTGCAGGCCGCTGGCGCGCAGGTGGGCATGAAGTTCGATGTCCAGCGCGTGCCATCAGACGGTTACTGGTCAAACTACTGGCTGAAGGCGCCGGTCCATTTCGGCAACATCAACCCGCGCCCGACACCGGATATTCTGTTTTCGCTTCTCTACGCATCCAACGCGCCATGGAACGAAAGCCAGTACAAGTCGGAAAAATTCGACAAGATGCTGGTGGAAGCACGCGGCTTGCTCGACATCGAAAAGCGGAAGACGATCTACAACGAAATGCAGGTGATGATCGCCGAAGAAGCTGGCACCATCATCCCGGTCTATATCTCCAACGTCGATGGCATTTCTTCCAAGCTGAAGGGCCTTCAGCCCAGCCCGCTTGGTGGCATGATGGGTTACGCCTTCGCCGAACACGTATGGCTCGAGGCCTGATCCCGGAACTTTGCCCGTCGCAACAGGCGGCGGGCAAAACTCCGTCTGCTCCCCCGCATTGCCATTGGCGCACTTTGGCCGGACAATGATTTTTAGCGGGAGCCAGGATTGTTTCCGAAAGAGAGGCCGCATGAACAAACATGTCCTTGCACTTGTGATAAACCGGCTCTTCGTGGCGATCATTACCCTCTTGATCGTCGCCTTCACCGTGTTTTTCGCAACCGAGATGTTGCCGGGCGATGTCGCGCAGATCCTGCTCGGACAATCCGCAACGCCGGAAGCCGTGGCGGGTCTCAGAACCGCCATGCATCTCGATGACCCGGCCATTTTGCGTTTTCTCCGCTGGCTTGGGGGACTGTTTGTTGGCGATCTGGGCAAATCCTACGCAAACAACATGGCCATCGTGGACCTCATCGGCGGACGTCTGGCCAATACGATGAAGCTCGCCGCCGTGACCGCGCTGTTTTCCATTCCCATCGCGCTGACGCTCGGCATCACCGCCGCCATCATGCGGGGCACGATTTACGACCGTATCGTCACGACAATCACCATCACGGTCATCTCCGTTCCCGAGTTCATGGTGGCGACCTCCGCTGTTTTGATTTTCGCGGTCTATCTGAAATGGCTGCCAGCGCTTGCTTTTGCCAATGAAGTCCATTCCTTCGGCGAATTGCTGCGCGTTTTCGCCATGCCCGTCATCACGCTCAGCTTCGTCATTTCCGCCCAGATGATCCGCATGACACGCGCTGCCGTCATCGAAACGCTCGACACGCCCTATGTGGAAATGGCGTTGCTGAAAGGCGCGTCACGCTCCCGCATGGTGTTGCGCCACGCTCTTCCCAATGCGCTTGGCCCCATCGTCAATGCGGTTGCGCTTTCGGTGTCCTACCTGCTGGGCGGCGTCATTATCGTCGAGACGATTTTCAATTATCCGGGCATTGCCAAATTGATGGTCGATGCCGTTTCCACCCGCGACTTGCCCCTTATCCAGACCTGCGCGCTGATTTTCTGCCTCGGTTATCTCATATTGATCACCATTGCCGACATCATCGCCATCGTCTCCAATCCGAGGCTCCGCTGATCATGGCAGGTTTTGCTCTTTCTCCCCGCAAGCTCGGATATCGTTTCAACGCGGTTGGTATTGCCGCTCTGACGGTCATTCTCTTCTGGGCCGTGATTGCGATCTTCGCGCCGCTGTTAATCCCCTACCCGGTGGGAGACATTGTCGATTTCGATTATTTCGGCCCGATGTCGCAAAAGTTCATCATGGGCACCGACTATCTTGGCCGCGATATCTTCTCCCGTATTTTGATGGGTGCTCGCTATACCGTCGGCATCTCTCTGGCATCGGTCGCCATCGCCTGCTTTTCGGGCGTGACACTCGGCATGTGCGCTGCCGTTACGGGCGGATGGTTCGATACGTGCTTATCGCGTTTTCTCGATGCGTTGATTTCTATCCCCAGCAAGCTGTTCGGCCTCGTCATCGTGGCGGCCATGGGGCCATCCATTCCGGTCCTGATTATGACGATGGCGATCATCTACACACCGGGCTCCTACCGCTTTGCCCGCTCGCTTGCCGTCAACATCAACACCATGGATTTCGTAACGGTTGCCCGCGCGCGTGGAGAAGGCGTTTTTTACATCATCCGTTCGGAAATCCTGCCCAATATCTTGGGACCGGTGCTGGCCGACCTCGGCTTGCGCTTCGTTTTCATCGTGCTGCTCTTGTCAGGCCTGTCCTTCCTCGGCCTTGGCGTGCAGCCGCCAAATGCAGACTGGGGTGCGCTGGTGCGGGAAAACATCGGCGGGCTTTCCTACGGTGCACCTGCCGTGATGTTTCCATCCATCGCGATCGCCACGCTCACCATCAGCGTCAACATGCTGATCGACAATCTGCCGCAGAAAATTCGTGACCGGAGTGCTTGATGGCCAATCTCGTTGAAATTCGTGACCTCAAGGTCGAAGCGAAAACAGACACTGGCCGCACAGTCGAAATCATTCGCGGTGTTAGTTTCGATATTGCCGATGGTGAAATCGTTGCTCTGATCGGTGAAAGCGGTTCCGGCAAGACGACCATTGCGTTGACGATGATGGGCCACACCCGTCCGGGCTGCAAGATCGTTGGCGGCTCGGTGCGTCTTGGTAACAACGACATGGCCGCAACATCACGCAGAGGCCTTGCGAAACTGCGCGGAACGGAAGTTGCCTATGTGCCGCAAAGTGCCGCTGCCGCTTTCAATCCCGCACAGCGCATCATGGATCAAGTCATTGAAGTTGTGCGCATTCACGGCCTGATGAGCGATGAGGCCGCCAAGGCCCGCGCCATCGAGCTCTTCCGCGCACTGGCCTTACCCAATGCCGATACGATCGGTGATCGCTACCCCCATCAGGTCTCCGGTGGCCAGTTGCAGCGGCTTTCCGCCGCAATGGCGCTGATCGGCAATCCACGCCTCATGATTTTCGATGAGCCGACAACCGCGCTTGACGTCACGACCCAGATCGAGGTTTTGCGCGCGTTCAAATCCGTCATGAAGGCTGGCAATCTCGCAGGCGTTTACGTCTCACACGATCTTGCAGTCGTCGCACAGATCGCGGATCGTATTGTGGTTCTAAAAGGCGGTGAAGTGCAGGAAATTGGCACGACCGAACAAATCCTGACCGCGCCGAAACACCCCTATACACAGGAGCTTCTTGCGGCTTTCAAACCTCATATTCACGCCAGTGCCGCGGAAACTGGCGCCAAGGTGCAAAAGCCGTTGCTGGAAGCCAAAGGTATCGTTGCCGGTTATGGTCCGATACAGGCAAATGGCATGCCGTTGGCGCTGGCCCTGAAATCGGTCGATATCTCGCTGGAAGAGGGCCGCAATCTCGGCATCATTGGCGAATCCGGCTGCGGAAAATCGACCCTTGCACGCGTCATCGCAGGCATTCTGCCGCCTGTTTCCGGCCACATCATCTTTGATGGCAAGGAGCTGGCCCCGGACGCCCGCCAGCGCCGGCGCGAAGAGCTGCGCAAACTTCAGATCGTCTTTCAGTTTGCCGATACGGCGCTCAACCCTTCCAAGGCGATTGGCGACATTCTGGAGCGCCCGCTGGCCTTTTATCACGACATGGACCGAGCCGCGCGCGAGGCACGGGTCGATCAGCTTCTCGACATGGTTCGCCTGCCCCGCACCCTGAAGTTCCGCCGTCCGTCAGAATTGTCTGGTGGGCAAAAACAGCGTGTCAATCTGGCCCGCGCTCTGGCTGCCGATCCGAAAATCATTCTCTGCGATGAGATTACGTCCGCACTCGACACGGTGGTGGCTGCCGCAATTATCGACCTGTTGAAGGAGTTGCAGCGGGAGCTGAAGCTTTCCTACATCTTCATCAGCCACGATCTCTCCGTGGTGCAGGCGATTTGCGATGAAATCGCCGTGATGTATGCGGGTGAAAAGGTGGAGCAGATGCCGCCATCTGCCGTGGGCAATGCCAATGCTCACCCCTACTCTAAGCTGCTGTTCTCTTCCGTTCCCAAACTCGATACCGGCTGGCTGGACGGTCTGGAACGAGACCCAGAACTGGTGCGGGCCTTCGCGCAGCGTTAGAGCGCTGGTTACATCGGAAACAGGCTGGTCAGCGGCATATGCGGCTTGACGATGGGGGATTTCAGCACGACGAAGCTGAAATATTTATCGATGCCGATATCCATGTCGATCAGCCGTTCCATGATCGTCTGATACTCGCCAATGCTGCCGGTGACGAATTTGAGCAGATAATCATATCCACCGGAAACCAGATGGCATTCGATGACTGAGTCCAGTTTCTCAACGGCGGCAAGAAACCGTGCAAAATCGATCTGGCGGTGGTTTTTCAACGTCACCTCGGTAAAGACGGTCAGTGTCTGGCCAAGCTTGCCGATATTGATCTGCGCCGAATAGCTGGTGATGAACCCTTCGGCCTGCAATTTTTTGACGCGCATTAGGCACGGGCTGGGCGAAAGGTTCACAAGTTCCGCCAGCTCGACATTGGTGATGCGGCCGTTCTTTTGAAGTTCATGGAGAATCTTGATATCGATTCGGTCAAGCTTCATTTCGCCAAACATCCTGCTGCGCCATCATCTCGCAGCATAATATGCGGCAAGGCCACTTTCGCAAGCAAAACCGCCCATACGGGCCCCTTCAAAAGCGTGAAAATCCGATTTTGGCAGAATGATGCGCGGCAAGATGCAGCTACAGAATAAAATGCTGCTCGCCGCTTGTCTTGCGGCAGGCGGGAGATTAGGCGGCTGCTAGAATGGTGCGTCGACAGGAGAACGCAATGCCCGCACCGCTGTATCGGATAGAATCCTCACCGCAACTGCCGAAAGAAGCCGATGTTGTCGTGATCGGCGGTGGCGTGGCGGGCGTGTTTTCCGCTTATTATCTGGCACAGCGCGGCTTGAAGGTGGCGCTGGTGGAAAAGGGCCTTGTGGGTGCTGAGCAAAGCAGCCGCAATTGGGGCTGGTGCCGCCAACAGAACCGCGATGCCCGCGAACTTCCCATGTCCACCCATAGCCTGACGCTGTGGGAACGCTTTGCCGAGGAAACCGGCGAAGACGCCGGTTTTCGCCGCTGCGGCCTTCTTTATCTGAGCAACGATGAGGCCGAACTGGAAGGCTGGGCCCGCTGGCGTGATTTTGCCCGCACCGTTAGCGTCACCACCCATATGCTGAATGCCGAAGAGACAAGGACGCGAGGCCACGCCACGAGCAGAGGCTGGAAGGGCGGCGTATTCTCACCGACAGACGGCATCGCCGATCCATCACGGGCTGCTCCGGTGGTGGCGCGGGCCATTCTCAAACGGGGCGGCACCGTGCACCAGATGTGCGCCGCGCGCGGTGTGGAACTTCAGGCTGGCAAGGTCAGCGGTGTCATCACCGAAAAAGGAACGATTGCGACCAAGACAGTCGTTCTGGCGGGTGGCGCTTGGGCCTCCTCCTTCTGCCACCAGCTTGGCATTCGCTTCCCACAGGCATCCACTCGCTCCTCGATTCTGTCTGTGACACCCGGCGCGCAGGGCTTGCCAGATGCCCTGCACACATCGGAAGTCTCCATCACCAGCCGTGGCGATGGCGGCTACACGCTGGCGATCAGCGGACGAGCGCGCGTGGACCCCACCCTGCAAATGCTAAGGTTTGCCCGCGAATTCGTGCCCATGTTCCTCAAGCGCCGCAAAAGCCTGGCACCGGGCGGGCTGGAAGGCTGGAAAGCGGGTCACGAATCTCTGAGCAAGTGGCGTATGGATGCGACCACGCCGATGGAGAAGAACCGTATTCTCGACCCCAAAGTCGACCAAAGCCAGATAGACGAAACCTTCCGCAGGGCGCTGAACCTGCTGCCGGAATTGCGCAAAACCACGATTGCAAACACTTGGGCGGGCTACATCGACAGCACGCCCGATGGTGTTCCGGCCATTGGTGAGGTCAGCGGCGTCCCCGGTCTGATCCTTGCTGCGGGATTCAGCGGCCACGGCTTCGGTATAGGGCCCGGCGCCGGGCATCTCGTTGCCGACCTCATCACTGGCGCGACGCCCATCGTCGATCCCATCCCCTACCGCCCAGACCGCTTGAATACGTCGGTCTGGGGCAAGGTCGCTGAGTTTTAGGCCGGGTTACGCAGCAATCTCAGGGCGTTGAGGGTTACCAAGACCGTCGCACCCGTATCCGCTAAAATTGCAGGCCAAAGGCCGGTGATGCCGAGAATGGTCGTGACCAGAAATACCGCCTTGAGCCCGAGCGACATGGCAATGTTCTGGTGAATATTGCGCATGGTGCGCTTGGAAAGATCGATCATTCGCGCGACATCGCCAACGCGGCCATGGAGAATGGCGGCATCCGCCGTTTCCAGTGCCACATCCGTTCCGCCGCCCATGGCAATGCCGATATCCGCAGCGGCAAGCGCTGGCGCATCGTTGATGCCATCCCCAACCTTGCCGACGATGAAGCCTTGAGCCTTCAACTCTCCGACAATGCGCTGCTTGTCTTCCGGCATCAATTCGGCACGAACCTCTATGCCCAGCGTCTGGCCAATGGCTGTGGCCGTTTGGGCATTATCACCGGTCAGCATCACAATCTTGACGCCTCTGTCCTTGAGGGATTTCAAGCCTTCGGCAGCGTCCATCCGTGGCTCGTCACGCATGGCGATGGCCCCGGCCAAGGTCTTGCCGATGATCAGCACCGAGACCGTCTTGCCCTCGTCGTTCAGCGTAGAGATGGTCTTCCAGTGTTGCTCAGAAATGGCCACACGCTCGGCAGCGGCCTTGGGAGACCCGAGGAAAATCTCCTGCCCGTCTATGATTGCGGTCACACCCTTTCCACCCAACGCTTTCGCATCCGTAGCTGAGGGAATGTCGATATTATTCCCCCCTGCCTTCGCCAGAATGGATAACGCAAGCGGGTGGCTGGAACCGGTTTCGAGTGCGGCAGCAAACTTCAGCACCTCTGCTTCTTCCGTGCCGAAAGATACGATATCCGTGACCTTCGGTTTGCCCTCCGTCAGCGTGCCGGTCTTGTCCAGGGCGACAGCAGTCAGCTTGCCCAAGCCCTCCAGAACGGCACCGCCCTTCATCAACAGCCCGCGCCGCGCACCGGCGGAAAGCGATGCTGCGATGGCAGCGGGTGTGGAGATGACCAGCGCGCAGGGGCAGCCGATCAAGAGAATGGCGAGGCCCTTGTAAATCCACTCGTTCCAATCAGCGCCAACAAAGAGCGGTGGAATGATCGCCACGAGAGCGGCGACAAGAACCACGGCGGGAGTGTAATATTTGGAGAAGCGATCGATGAAGCGTTCGGTCGGTGCCTTCTTCTCCTGCGCCTCCTCCACAAGTTTTACGACGCGGGCAATGGTGTTGTCCTGCGCCGTTGCGGTAACTGTTACGCGGAGTGCTGCATTGCCATTGACCGTACCGGCAAAGACGACATCGTCCTGCTTCTTGTTGACCGGCACGCTCTCCCCCGTCACCGGGGCTTCATCCACGGAGCTTTCACCGGACAGGATAACGCCATCAGCCGAGATGCGGTCGCCGGGGCGCACAAGAATGGTGGCGCCAATGGCAAGGCTTTCTGCAGGCACTTCGCGCGTTTTGCCAGCTTCCTCCAGAAGTGCGGTTTTGGGAACGAGAGCTGCGAGCGACTTGATGCTGTCTCTGGCCTTTCCAGCGGCAACACCTTCCAGCAACTCGCCGACCAGAAACAGGAAAACGACAGCTGCCGCCTCCTCCGTCGCATTGATGATGAGCGCGCCGATGGCGGCAATCGTCATCAGCATTTCAATGGAAAACGGCGTTCCAGCAAATGCCGCCATGATGGCGCGGCGCGCAATGGGAACCAGACCGACCAGCATGGCGAGCGCAAAGGCGTAGATTTGAATGGCGGGAAAGAGGTGGCCGATACCATAGGCGATTACCAGCGCAAGACCGGCCAAAATGGTCATCCGTCCCTTCTTGCTCTTCCACCACGGGCCGATGCTGGGGCCGTGGTCATGACCATGCAGACCTTCGACCGTAGCCACAGCACCCTTCTTATCAAGGGAGGCGTGGCTGTGATCGTGATGGTCGTGATTGCACGCCGGACCGTGTTGATGTGTCGCTTCAGACGTACTGGATGACCGGGCTGCAATCTGCTCGACATCATAACCGAGACCCGTCACCTTCTTGCCGATGGCGCTCAAATCGCTGCTTTCATCATGGCGGACGGTCATCGTGCCTGCGGTAACGGAAACCGAAACGTCGTCCACGCCGGGCATGCGGCGAACTGCGGTATCGATCTTAGCGGCGCAGGAGGCGCAATCCATGCCATCTACGCGAAATCTGGTCTGTAAAGACGTGCTCATATGCCATTCCTCTCAATTACAAACCACGTCTTACGACCTCTAGCAACTAGAGCTGCAAGAGCGAAAATCAGCTATTTTCATTTAAGTTGAATCGGAGAAGATGGGACCCGCCCGATTTTCCGCGAAATATAGGCACACGCAAATTCTTTTCCTAAGGCGGGTCTTTGAAGCAAGCTTTGCCTCTTGATTGCAGGCGCTGTCATGACTTATGTTCATTTTGTTCTCAGGGCGGGGTGCAATTCCCCACCGGCGGTATCGGGATTTTCCCGGAGCCCGCGAGCGCTTTCGGTGGAAGCCGAAAGGTCAGCAGATCCGGTGAGATGCCGGAGCCGACGGTATAGTCCGGATGGAAGAGAACAAGGTGACAGAACCCGCACACTGCGGAGGACCGTCGCGTTGTTCGCCCAAGGGAAATTTGGCGTTTTTAAAAAACGCGAAAGTGCTGGAAACGGCATAACCCTTGAAAGGCAAGACATGACTATTTCTAAAATTGAAGATGCGGTTGCAGCCATTGCACGCGGTGACATGGTCATCGTCGTGGATGACGAAAATCGCGAGAATGAAGGCGACATCATCGTCGCTTCAGACAGCATCACCGCCGAACAGGTTGCTTTCATGATGAACCACGCCCGTGGTCTCATCTGCGTGGCCATGCCGGGTGAGCGGCTGGATGAACTCGATATCCCCTTGATGGTGCCGCGCAATACCGAGTTCCACAAAACGGCATTTACCGTTTCGGTGGACTACATTCCCGGCACCACGACCGGAATTTCCGCCAGCGACCGCGCCAAGACGGTGCGCGCGCTGGTTTCTGCGGAAGCAAAGCCGGATGATTTTGCGCGTCCGGGTCACATCTTCCCGCTGCGCGCCAACCCGCTGGGCGTTCTGGGCCGCACGGGCCATACGGAAGCAGCGGTCGATCTCTGCCGTCTCGCTGGCAAGTTCCCCTCTGGCACTATCTGCGAAGTTGCCAATGACGATGGCACCATGGCGCGTCTGCCGCAGCTGGAAATCTTTGCGGAACGACACGGGCTGATCGTCGTAACAATCAAGGATCTGGTCGATTATCTGACGATGCGCGAGCACGGCGACATCGCCGAAAAGCAGGTCGCCTGATCAACGCAGCATTCCATGAAAGCAAATGCGCCCTGATGGGGCGCATTTTTGTTTGTGCATCTGTTTGCTCAAGGGGAGCGATCAGTTCGGATAACGCGATGTGTACCACGCCTTAAACAGCGCATACTGGTTTTCCAGCTGTCTGCGCTGGGAGGCGCTAAGCTCATCTGTCTCGTTGAAATGCAGCGCGTATTCGGTGTCGCCGTTCAAAACCATCAGATATTTGTAGTGAAGCACGAGGTCCGGGCCTTCGTCATAGGCGGAAAGAACGGTCAGCGCTTCTTCCAGCTCGCGTGCATCGCGACGCGCAGTCGCATCGCCTTTCGCGGCTTTTTCGCACAGGGAAACAAGGTGCAGCACTTCCTTCGGCAACGCATTGCCAATGCCGGTGATGGCACCGCCGGCACCGCAATTGACAAAGCCGTGATAAACGCCGGTATCGACGCCGACCATCAAAGTCAGGTCATCATCGCCTGCCGTGATGTTTTCAGCCGCATAGGTCATGTCGGCTTTGCCGCCGAATTCCTTGAAGCCGATGAGGTTGGAGTAGCGCGAGCGGAGATCGAAGAACAGGTCCGCGCGGGTGGCAAAGCCGTAATAGGGGCTGTTGTAGATCACCGCTGGCAGGCCGTTTGCGGCTTCCAGAATGGCCGAGAAATGCGCCTTTTGCGCAGAAGACGAGGAACCGCGCGACAGCACGCGAGGAATGACCATCAGACCCTTTGCGCCAACCTTCGCAGCGTGCGCAGCGTGGCTGACGGCAGACTTGGTGTTGATAGCGCCCGTGCCGACGATGACGGGAACGCCCGCTTCTGCCAGACGGCGCACGCCTTCCTGGCGTTCTTCATCCGTCAGCAAGGGCCAGTCACCCATGGAGCCGCAATAAACAACGGCAGACATGCCAGCAGCAATCAGCGCCTTGCCCTTTTTGACCAGCGCATCGAAATCCGGCGTGCGATCTGCCTTGCAGGGTGTCATGAGCGCGGGAATGCAGCCGGTGAATATCGTATCAGCCATGTTGTGAGCCTCTTTAAGCCAAGGGCGCAGAGGCCCAATCAATCTCTGAACAACCATCTAACACAGCGTCGAATTTTTGTCGACAAATAAAATACAGAGATTAAGGGCGTGTGAAATCACCTGCGTCAGGCCCTCAAATTTCAGAGAGACAGGTCCACGCTCTGGCGCGTATCGGCAGCGATGTAAGAGCGGATTTGCTGGACGATTTGGTCTGCATGGGCAACCGCAATGCGGTCTGCCTTTTCCACGTCCCGCTCAATGATCGCCTGGATCATGTCTTCGTGTTCAGTAACATAATGACGCGGCAGGACATCGTTGAAGGAAGAATAATAGAGACGCAGAATGCGGCGCCCTTCATCCAGCAATCGCGTGAAAAGCTCGGTGTAATGGCGGTTGCCGCCTGCAACAGCGATGGCAAGATGGAAATCGCGATTGGTCGCAATCATGGCCAGAACATCCCGCTCGTTCACAGCTGTCTCGAATGCGGTTTGAAACGCCTTGATCTTGGCGATGTCTTCCTCTGCATGTTTTGCAGCGGCTAGCCGCGTTGTTACGCGGTACATCAGCGTCAGCGCGTCGAAAAACTCCGGCAGTCCGAGAAAATCGATCTGCGATACGATCGTTGCGCGGTTCGTCAGGGTGGTAATCAGCCCCTCGGCAGACAGTTTGACCAGTGCCTCACGGATTGGCGTTCTTGAAAGCTCGAAACGTTCTGAAAGCTGCACCTCGTCGATGGGGCTGCCCGGGGCCAGTCTCAGCTCGATGATTTCATTGCGCAGCGTCTCGTAAACGGTGGAAACGCCAAACCCTCTGCGGTGGGTCTGTTTTTCCTTCTCGTCCACTTTATCGCTTACGCTCATGCCGCCATATCCCCGCAACCTTCTCGATAGGATCATTTACGATATTCAACGGGATAACGAAATCCCCAAACAGGCCCATGCCAGAGGCCAATGGTGCCGAAAGGAAGGTTTTGCGCCATTTTCGGTAACGCTATTCCCCTTCCCTCTTTCCCATCGAGAAAAAACTGTTGCGACCGTTGCCTTAAGTGAGCATGAGTTACTAAAGGCGATTCTAAATCGCCTCATATCGCGTTCATGGTAAGGGAGGAAATTCCATGAAAGTCGTTCTCACTTCGGTGACATCCGCAGTTCTTGCTACGCTCATGGCATCCAGCGCCATGGCCGCCACGGAAATCCAGTGGTGGCACGCCATGACTGGCGCCAACAACGAAGTCGTTGAACAACTTGCCAAGGAATTCAATGAAAGCCAATCCAACTACAAGGTTCTTCCGGTTTTCAAAGGAACCTACCCGGAAACCCTGAACGCCGGTATTGCCGCGTTTCGCGCAAAGCAGCCGCCTGCGATCATTCAGGTCTTCGATGCCGGTAGCGGAGTGATGATGGGTGCACAGGGCGCAATCGTGCCGGTGGCCGATGTGCTGGAAAAGGGCGGCTACAAATTCAACAAGGCCGATTATCTGCCGGGCATCGTGGCTTATTACTCCAAGCCTGACGGCACCATGCTGTCCTTCCCCTACAATTCATCGTCTCCGATCCTTTATTATAACAAGGACATCTTCACCAAGGCCGGACTGGACGCCGAGCATCCGCCGAAAACATGGCCAGACGTGTTCGAAGCCGCCAAGAAGATCAAGTCCAGCGGCGCAGCGCCTTGCGGCTTTACCTCCACATGGCTGACATGGATTCAGACCGAAAACTTTGCCGCCTGGAACAATCTTTCCTATGGTAGCAATGAAAACGGTCTGGCTGGAACGGATGTGAAACTGGCGTTCAACGCCGAGCCTTTCGTCAAGCACTTCCAGTCGATTGCCGATCTCGCAAAGGACGGCACCTTCCGTTATGGCGGTCGCACATCCGAAGCAAAACAGCTCTTTACCTCGAGCGAATGCGGCATCCTGACCGAATCCTCCGGTGGCCTCGGCGATATCGTCAAGAGCGGCATGAATTACGGCATCGGTCAGCTTCCCTATTACGAAGGCGACGGTCGTCCGCAGAACACCATTCCTGGCGGCGCCAGCCTGTGGGTCTTCGGCGGCAAGTCCGATGACGAATACAAGGGCACGGCTGAATTCTTCCACTTCCTGTCCCAGACCAAAATTCAGTCTCGTCTGCATCAGGTCTCCGGCTACATGCCCGTCACACTTGCGGCGTACGAGGACACCAAGAAGTCCGGCTTCTACGAAAAGAACCCGGCCCGTGAAACGCCGCTGCTGCAGATGATGGGCAAGCCGCCGACAGCGAACTCCAAGGGCGTTCGTCTCGTCAACCTCCCGCAGGTTCGCGACATCATGAACGAAGAGTTCGAGACGATGCTGGCGGGCAAGCAGGATGCGAAGGCTGCTCTCGACAAGGCCGTCGAACGCGGCAATGCGGCCATCCAGCAGGCCATCGGTCGGTAATGCGCTTTTGGCTGCGTGGTCTTCCAGGCCGCGCAGTCAAAGCTATCGAATGGAATGAAGATTCCATTTCGCTGCACGCATCCCAAACCCACGACCACCTTAGCTATCTCATAGAACGCATTTCGATGTTCTAAACCTCTACGCCATTCCATTCGCAGAGCCGCTTGCTGGATCTGCGCTAAAGGAGCCCGACTTTGCAAAGCGTTGTCTTTCCAAACAAGATTCTTCCCTATTTTCTCGTCGCTCCGCAAATCGTCCTGACCGTCGTGTTCTTCTTCTGGCCGGCAAGTCAGGCCCTTTATCAGTCGGCGATGCGGGAAGACCCGTTTGGACTTCAGAGCACATTCGTCGGTTTCGCGAATTTCTCGGCCATTCTTGCCGATCCCAATTATCTGCACGCGCTTCAGGTTACGGTGGTTTTCAGCGTTGCAACGGCGCTGCTGTCTATGGGCGTGGCGCTTTTGCTGGCAACGGCGGCTGATCTGGTGGTGCGGGGCAAGGGCTTCTACCGCACCATGATGATCATTCCCTATGCGGTGGCACCGGCGGTGGCCGGCATGCTCTGGCTGTTCATGTTCAATCCGGCCATGGGCACATTCGCCTATATTCTGCGCCGCAACGGCATTGCCTGGGATCCACTGCTGGACGGTAATCAGGCCATGACACTGGTGGTCGCTGCCGCCGCATGGAAGCAGATCAGCTATAACTTCCTGTTCTTCGTCGCGGGACTGCAGGCCATACCGAAATCGCTGCTGGAAGCCGCCGCCATCGATGGCGCACGCGGCGCGCGCCGGTTCTGGACGATCATCTTCCCGCTGCTGGCACCGACCACCTTCTTCCTGCTGGTGGTCAACACGGTCTATGCCTTTTTCGATACCTTCGGCATCATCCATTCCGTCACCGGCGGTGGCCCGGCCAAAGCCACGGAAACGCTGGTCTACAAAGTTTACAATGACGGCTTCGTCAACTTGAACCTCGGCTCATCCGCCGCCCAGTCGGTCGTCCTGATGGTCATCGTTATCGCGCTCACGGCCTTCCAGTTCCGCTTCGTTGAGCGGCGCGTGCATTACGGTTGAGGGAAAAACAATGATCCAGAACCGCCCTATCGCAACCTTGATGGCGCATCTAATGCTGGTCCTCGGCATCATCATCGTCGCCTTTCCGATCTACTATACCTTCATCGCATCCTCGGCGACGTCGACCGACATTCTTCGCCCACCGCTCTCGCTCCTGCCTGCGGGGCATCTGGCGGAGAATTATCATGAGGCGATTTCCGGCGGCGTCGAGCGGGTGGTTGGCGTCAGCCTTGAGCGGCTGCTGTTCAACAGTTTCGTGGTGGCCATGGCGATTGCCATCGGCAAGATCATCATTTCGTTTCTGTCTGCCTTTGCCATCGTCTTCTTCCGCTTTCCCTTCCGCATGGGCTTTTTCTGGATGATCTTCATCACCCTGATGCTGCCGGTAGAAGTCCGCATTCTGCCGACCTACAAGGTGATCGTTGATCTGGGCCTTTTGAACACCTATGCCGGTTTAACGTTGCCGTTGATGGCGTCTGCAACGGCGACTTTCCTGTTTCGGCAGTTCTTCCTGACGATACCCGGCGAAATGGTGGAAGCGGCGCGCATCGACAATGCCGGGCCATTCCGCTTCATGCGCGATATTCTGCTGCCGCTTTCCACGACGAATATCGCCGCCCTTTTCGTGATCCTCTTTATTTACGGCTGGACCCAATATTTGTGGCCCCTGCTGGTAACGGATCGCGCTGAAATGAACACGATCATAATCGGCCTGCGCCGCATGGTGGATTTCACCGACGCCTCGACACCCTGGAATTACGTGATGGTCACGGCAATCCTTGCCATCATTCCTCCGGTTCTCGTCGTGGTGCTGATGCAGCGCTGGTTTGTCAAAGGCTTGGTGGAGACTGAAAAGTAATGGCGACAATCGAACTCAAAGACGTTCGCAAGGTCTATGGCGGCAATGTCGAGGCGATCAAAGGCGTATCGCTGAGCATTCAGGATGGTGAGATGATCGTGCTGGTCGGACCTTCCGGCTGCGGAAAATCGACGCTTCTGCGCATGGTCGCCGGACTGGAAAGCATCAGCTCCGGGGATATCAACATTGCGGGCAAGCGGGTCAACGATCTGGAACCGGCAGAACGCGATATCGCCATGGTCTTCCAGAACTACGCGCTTTATCCACATATGACCGTAAGACAGAACCTGGCCTATGGTCTGAAAAACCGCAACACGCCGAAAGACGAGATCGACCGCCGCATTACCGAGGCGGCACGCGCACTGGAAATCGAACAGTTTCTTGAGCGCAAGCCCCGACAATTGTCTGGCGGCCAGCGCCAGCGCGTCGCCATGGGTCGCGCCATCGTGCGCAAACCTTCAGCATTCCTGTTCGATGAGCCGCTCTCCAACCTGGATGCAAAGCTTCGTGTGCAAATGCGGGTGGAAATCCGGCGTTTGCAGCGTTCGCTCGCAACCACCAGCATCTACGTCACCCATGATCAAATGGAAGCCATGACATTGGCCGACCGTCTTGTGGTGCTAAATGCAGGCCGCATCGAACAGGTCGGCACCCCAATCGAGCTCTATGAAAAACCCGCGACCAGCTTCGTTGCCACATTCATCGGCTCTCCATCCATGAACCTGTTGCCGCTCAACGGCTCGGTCTGGAAAGCGCCTGAGAATGGAACGATACCGGCCAATGCCAAGACAATCGGCATCCGCCCGGAAGACATCACCATTGCGGATGGCGTATCAAATAGCCCATTCCAGATTCCGGTAACGGTGGCTGCCGTGGAGCTGGTGGGGGCGGAAAGCTATGTTCACGGGGAAATGTCGGACGGAAGCCCAATCGTCTTTCGCGTGCCGGGCCGTTCCGCCATCGAGATCGCGGAGACACTGACCATCACCGCCGATCCTAGCCGCTTCCATCTTTTCGACGCGGAAGGAAAGCGCATCTGAACGGATGCGCCTTGGCGCTTAAACCACAGAGATCGGCATTACGAAGGTGAAACGCGTGGCGACATCATCGGAATGAACAGTGATTGTTCCCTTATGCGCCTTGGCAATCTCGGAGGCAATGTAAAGCCCTAGTCCCAGACCTTGCATACTGGGACGCACGTCTCGGCGACGGAAAGGCTGGAACAGCTTTTCCAATGTGTCCGGTGGGATCGGCGTGCCCGGATTGCTGACGCACAGTTCCAGATGATCGCCATTCATGGAACCGGTTATAGTGACAGGGCCGTTCTCGATGCCATGCGTCAAAGCATTGGACACGAGATTGGAGAACATCTGCGCAATGCGCAGACGGTCTATCAACAGCGGTGCCGGAATGTTGAAATCGACATCGATGTGCCTTTCGGGATGCGCGACACGGAGTTCATCGATGATGTGGGACAACGTCGTCGCAACATCATGCTCGGCAAGCTCCAGCGAAATACCACCGCCCAGCCGCGCCCGCGCAAGATCCATGACGTTATCGACCAGCCCGCCCATGCGGCCAATGCTCGATTTCATCAGCTTGAGAACCAGCGGACTGCGCTCCGTCCAGCCTTCTTTCAGCAGGCGCGATGTGCCTGCATCGACGGCGGCGATGGGGTTGCGCAGGTCGTGGCCGAGAACGGCAATGAACTGCTCGCGCAGTTCAGACACCTGACGTTCGCGCTCCAGTGAATTCTGCGCCGCTTTCAGCCTGTCATCCGCATCGAGATGGTGGCCGATCAATTCGGCAAAAAGCCTGAAGGCGCCCAGAACCTGCGGATTGTTGACCCGCGCCGGATTGGGGTCGATGGCGCAAAGCGAACCGAAGAACTGACCATTCGACAGGATGATCGGCACAGATATATAGCTGCGCAGGCCATAAATGCGTGGAGTGTGATGATCCTTGTAGAGAGGGTCAACGCTTGCATCATCGAAGACGACCGCCTCGCGGTGATCGCGGATTTCATTGCACAGCGTGCTTTCAATCGGCAATTCGTCGCCGGGTTTCAGGCCGAAACCGAGATGATCGAGCGACTGGCAGGTAATCCATCTTTCCTTCGTCACACGGGCGACGGCAGCAAAGCCCATACCCGTCATGCGAAGCACGACATCCAGAATGGTAGGAACGGCGGCAATACCGCCAACGCGCTCGATGTCTTTCAAAAAATCGTCCTGGCTGTCGCTATAATCCGGCAACTGGCTGCGCGCCTGCGCCAGATCATTGGACAGTGAACCGATGAGGTCGGCGGTTTCGAAGGCGGAGGCCGCCGCACTCGCCAAAGCTTCGAGCGTTTCGATTTCCCACTGCGTCGGCTCGTAGGCGTGAGACCAATATGCACCGATGGCTCCGACAGGATTTTCCATGCCGACGGGTGCCATTGCCAAAGCTTTTACGAAGGTGCCCGCATAAAGGTCATGCGGTATGCGCTCGTCCGTCACAATATCAGGAATGATCGCAGTCTTCTTGTTCACCATCGCCCAGCCGCTGATGCAGGCAACTGTCGGAAATCTCTGGCCTTTCCACAGTGGGCCGATGGCATCCTCTTCCACATAGTGGCAAAGGTCTCTGTCGCGGCGGATAATGGCGATGCCCTGGCAGCCGATCAATGCGCGTGCGGAAGACCTCACCGTCTCGATCACTTCGTCCCGTGTGCGGGCGCGCGAAATCCGAGCGGTTGCCTCAGTCAGACTGGCCAGCGACGTCACATTGATGGATGTAAAGTCCTGCAGCGCCATATCGGTCTTCTTTCCCGGTACTATGGCCGTGTTGCATATAGATCAGCACTTTCGCACATGTCCGAGAAGAGAGCAAATACATTGCATTCCAAGCCAATAGAGCCTGCTCGTTCATGTCGAACTGACGCCCGTTGAGAGGTCAATCCGGCTTTTTTTCATGTCAAATTGGGCGTCGTTTCCACAACAGGCTTGTGCCGCCCACGGCTCCACAGGGACTTGATGAAATCCGACAGTCGTTCGATTTCCACAAACACGACAGGGGTCATGAAGAGCGTCAATATCTGGCTGACGATCAGCCCCCCGACCACCGCGACACCCAAAGGCTGGCGCAGCTCCGAGCTTGCGCCCGTACCAAGCGCAATCGGTAGTGCGCCGAAGAGAGCGCAGAAGGTGGTCATCATAATGGGTCGCAGGCGGCGCACGGCGGCTTCGTGAATGGCCTCAAGCGTCGGCATTTTCTCATCGCGTTGCAGGGTCAGCGCCACGTCGATCATCATGATCGCGTTCTTCTTGACGATACCGATCAGCATCAAAAGACCGATCAGCGCGATGATGGACAGGTCGAACCCGAAGAGCTTGAGCGTGAGCAGAGCGCCGAAGGCAGCCGATGGCAGGCCCGAGAGGATGGTGATCGGGTGCAGGAAGCTTTCGTAGAATACGCCCAGCACGATGTAGATGGTCAGAACCGCCGCACCGATGAGAAGGCCGGTGCTATCGCTTGTCTGCTTGAATATCTGCGCGGCACCGGCAAGGTTTGTGGTGACGGTTGCCGGAAGATTGATCTGCTGCTTCAAGGCATCGATCTGCGCCGTGGCGGAACCCAGCGAGACACCCGCAGGCAGGTTGAACGAGAGAGTAACGGAGGTTAGCTGCCCTGTCTGGTTGACGGTGACCGGACCCGATACGCGCGACACAGTCGCGAAGCTCGACAATGGCACCAGCGTTCCGGACGAGGAGGCCACTCTGATTGCGCCCAGAGCCTGCTCCGTCCATTCGATGGACTGGTCATATTCCAGAATCACATCATAGCTGTTGCCAGTGGTCTGGATTTGCGTCGCGACATAGCTGCCGAAAGCCGCTTCCAGCGTCTTTCGTATGGACTCAGACGTCACACCCAAGCTGTTTGCCCGGTCGTGATCGACCGCGACATGAGCTTGCAGGGCGTTATCCTGCAAATCCGAGGCGACATCCACGAAGTAGCTGTTGTCGGCACGCATGGCGTCGGCCAGCGTTTGCGACCATTGCCGGGCAGCGGAGGCATCGATGGATTGCAGCACGACCTGATACTGGCTCTGGGTGCTGCGTCCGCCGAAACGAAGGCTTTGTTGCGGCGTGATAAAGGTTCGCAAGCCGGCAATCGTGGAAAGCGAATGGCGCAACTCGTTGAGCGTAACGTCAAGCGCCGGGCGGTTTTCGGCGGGCTTCAGCTGCACCAGAAGCGTGCCCGAATTCAGCGCCGAGCCGCCGGGGCCGGAGCCAAGCGTTGAGGTGACATGCGCCACGGCCTTATCCGCCGACAAAATCTCCGCCGCCTTGGACTGAAGAATGCTCATCGCCTTGTAGGAAATATCCTGCCGCGCCTGCGTGGAAACAGTCAGCAGGCCGATATCTTCGGTGGGGAAAAAGCTGCGGGCGAGGCTGGAAAACATCCAGCCTGAGCCGATCAGCGTCAGCACGAACATCAGCATTACGACCATGCGGTGCTCCAGGCACCAGCCGACCGACCAGCTGTATGCATCCGTCGCACGGTCGAACAGCGTTTTTTTGGCGTGTTCCGGTTCCTTGTGGTGCGGAAGACGCGCGGCCAGCATCGGCGTCACCGTCAGCGAAACGATGGCAGACGACATGATGGCCAGGGTGACGACGACACCGAATTCGTTCAGCACGCGCCCAACGATACCGCCCATCAACAGGATCGGCAAAAACACCGCGACCAGCGAAATCGACATGGAGATAATCGTGCCGGTGACTTCCTTGCTGCCTTCCACGGCGGCCTGAAATGGCGGCATCCCCTCTTCCACTTTGCGTACGATGTTTTCGAGCATCACGATGGCATCATCCACCACCAGACCGACAGAAAGCGTCAGCCCCAGCAGCGAGATGTTGTCGATGGAGAAACCCAGCGCATACATGGCACCCAGCGTTGCCACCAGCGACAGGGGAACGGCCAGACCCGGAATAAGCGTGGCCCAGACCTGACGCAGAAACAGGTAGATGACCAGAATGACGAGGCCGAGTGTGACCATCAGCGTCGTTTCGACATCGGCCACAGCGGCGCGGATGGAGACCGACGCGTCGTTGACGACATTGATATGCATGTTGGCGGGCATGCTGGCCTGAAGCTCGGGAAGCTTGGCCTTGATCGCATCCACCACCTGCACCGTATTGGCACCCGGCTGGCGCTGTACGGAAAGCACAATGGCGGGCGTGCCATCCAGCCAGCTGCCCTGATTGAGCACTTCAACGCTGTCATTGACGGTTGCGACATCCTGCAGGCGAACGGCTCGTCCGTTTGGATTGGCGATGATCAGCGTGCGAAAGGACGCGGCATCGGTGCGCTGGGTGGAGGCATCCAGTGTCAGCGCCTGCGACGAGTTCTGCAACGTGCCGATTGGCGACTGGTCATTGGCTGCTGCCAGCGTGTTGGACAACCCATCCAGCGACAGCCCGCGATTGGCCAGCTTGGATGGATCGACTTCCACACGCACGGCATAGGTTTTCGCACCGAAAATCTGCGCCTGCGCAACGCCTGAAATGGTCGATAGAGCCGGGGAAATAATGTTTTCGGCCAGATCGTCCATTTTTGTCAGATCGGCACCGTCGCTCGTCAGCGCCAGAATGATCACCGCCGCATCGGCGGGGTTGGACTTGCGGTAGCTCGGGGTCGACGTCATGTTATCAGGCAGTTGCCGCTGCGCGCGCGCAATGGCCGCCTGCACATCCGCCGCCGCGGCATCGATGTTGCGCGACAGGTTGAACTGGATGGTAATCTGTGTGTTGCCGAGGGAAGAGCTGGCGGTGATCGTATCGATACCGGCAATCGTTTCGAATTGCTTGATGAGCGGTGTGGCGACCGAACTCGCCATCGTATCGGGTGCAGCCCCGGCAAGCTGGGCCGAGACGTTGATCGTGGGGAAGTCGGCCTGTGGCAGGGCCGCGACCGGCAGGTTCTTATAGGCGGCGGCACCGGCAAGCAGCACGCCGATGATCAGAAGAATGGTCGCTACCGGTCGGCGGATGAAAATCTCGGAGATATTCATAGGGAAACACCGTTTTGAGATATTTCCGCCTTGGTATCCACAGGGTCTGCGGTCTGGTTGACCACCACATGGCTACCATCGGTCAGGCTCGCCTGCCCTTCGGTAACAACCAGCTCACCCTCTGTTATGCCTTGGGAGACACCGGCGAGGTTGCCATTGCTGAGCGCCAGCGTGACCTTTCTCTTCTCAACGGTCTTGTCCGGCTTCACGACGTAAGAGACATAGCCGCCCCCCTGCGGCTGAAGCGCAACCAGCGGCACCGTGACCAGATTGTCCATCTGCCCGGCATTGACGGTGACCTTTAGCGACTGACCCGGCCAGAAAGTTTCGCCTTGATTGTCCAGGAGAACACGCAGTTTGAAAGTGCCCGATGCCGCATCGACGTTGTTATCGAGGAACACGACGCTTCCCGAGGCGGACGCATCCTTGCCCTGAGCCTGCGTTGGGTAAACGTCCGCCGTCAAGCTTTTGCTGGCGAGGTTGGAACGGGCGAGATCGAGGTCCGGCTCCGGCAGCACGAATTCCGCATAAACAGGCTTCATCTGCGTCAGCAGCACGACGTCAGCACCAGGGGCGACATAGGCGCCTGCCGATAGAAGCACCGCACCCAGCTTGCCATCGAACGGCGCACGGATCTGCGTTTGCGACAGCGTGACATTGTCTGCCGCCAGATTGGCTTGATCGACCGCAACCGTGGCCGCAGCCTGTTTAGCGGCGGCAGCGGCGTCGCTGAATTGCTGTTGTGTATCGACACCGGATTTGCTGAGCGATTCCACCCGCGCCAGCGTCGTGTTGGCGGAATCCAGTGAGGCTTGGTCCTTGGCAAGCTGCGCCTCATCGCGCTGGATATTCGCCTTGATGGTGCGGTCATCCAGTTGAACCAGAAGATCACCGGCCTTGACCTCTGCGCCATCCTTAGCCAGCACATTGGCAACGATGCCGGAAATCGGGCTGGTCAGCGCTGTCGATGCCACCGGGACGATGGTCCCGATTGTCTGGCGAACCACCGGAATAGAGCCGGACTTTGCAACGGCCACTGTTACGGCAGATGTACGCGCGCCTCCCTGCGCTGCGCCGCCGCGCTTGTCGCCATTTCTGGTCTGGCCATTGGCCGCAGAATGGGTGGCACCCGAGGTTGCCTGTGTCGGGTTTGCCCATGCCGGCAGATAGGCCTCAAACTCTCCGCGATAGACAAAGAGCAGAAGAGAAATGGCGGCAACCAGCAGAATTGTAACGATGTATTTCATGCAGAAGTCCTTTGAGGAACCGAATCCGATGGACAGAAGGCACGTATGACGACGAGATTACACCAAGAAAAAACTAATTTTCACTTGCCGATGCTTGCCGTTGCTCGATGCGTATGCAGTTAACTTCGAATTGAATAATAAGCGCGGACGGTCTGGTGGGCTGCCGAGATAACCATGCCTCTTCAAGCTTTCACTATACAAAGAGGTCGGCAGACGGCGCAGCTGCCATTCTTCCTGGCGACCACTTAACGCGCCAACACAGGAAAACGAAAGATGATGGAAGATTAAATTACTGTAATATGTAAGCTATTTGGAAAGTAACGCTCTCGGATTAACTCACGCGAGCGACCGAGTTTTACCGTAGTTTGCTGGTCGCGGAGTGAAAGAAAGCGGATTTTTATGTTTGCGGGGAACGACATAGCGCGCGGACGGATCGGCACACAATACCGCGAAAACTGCTGCGAAGCACGGGAGGCGGCGACCGGTAGACTACTCGATCAGCTTGAATTCCAGCATCACATTTCGTTGCAGTAAGGAGTGGTTATCGTCAGAGACGACGATGAGGTGCGTCGAGCCGTCTGAAGCCTTCACGACATCGAGGCCTTCCATATTGTCGATCTGGTTGGAAAGATCGGCTTCGATGATGACGTCACCATCCACGATAGCGCCGGGCTTGATGGTTTCACCAGCAATCCGGCGGATGCGCATGCCGACGCCCTCGGCCAGATTGAAGCGTCTCTCCAACAGCAGCAAATCACCATCGTCCAGAAATGCACCGTCCGTGACAGCGAAAGAGCCGCCCTTGATAACCGAGAACAGCCCCTTGCGCGGTCCTTCCAGAATTGCGGCGTAGAGATTGCCGTGGCTATCGACACTCGCCTCGGCCACCGTGACCATGGCACCCCTCAGCGGGCTGTTGGCGGGTGATAGAGCGAGGGTTTCCATCCCTGCATTGCGGCGGAATTCATGATCGGGAATGAGATGCGGCAGTTGCCCGACTGGCTTGGCCGTTGCGAGATTGTCCGCATTGTAAATGTCGATGCGAGGTCTCTGTTCATAGCTGACAAAGGCCTGTTTGCCGCGTAGCGCCAGCCCTTCCGCATCCATATCGACCTTGCGCTTGGCCTCGCGTCCGTTCTCATCCAGCATGGGGTCGATGTGAACATTGGAAAGACCGGACAAGGCACCGGCCTGATTGCGCTCGATCTCCCCCTTCATCCAGTGTCCCGTGTCCAGCACGGCAAGAAAACTCCGCCCATCCGGCATGAAGCGGATGCTGGAGATGGCACCGAACAGCGGTTCAGGCGAATCCATGATCAGCCCGCCAACGAATTCCAGCTTGCCGAAGCGCTTCTGATCAGACCCAACCTTGAAAGCAGAGATCGGTCGCGCAGTGACCTCCACGTCAACTGTCGCTGCGGCCATGCCGGAAGGACAAAGCGCCCCCATAAGGAGGGCAGCGATTGCGAAGAGTTGACAGCGGATAAGATTGCCAGACCGTATCAAACCACGGTCGCCGCGCGGCTTAGCCCGCACGGCGCATCCTGCCGGAACGACGTGGCGCGGTACTGGTATCTTCAAACAGTGCAGCAAGCTGCTCGGTCATTGCCCCGGCCAGTTCGTCCGCATCCACGATGGTAACGGCGCGACGGTAGTAGCGCGTCACATCATGGCCGATACCAATGGCCAGCAGTTCGACAGACGAACGTGTTTCGATCTGCTCGATAACAGCCCGCAAGTGCCGCTCCAGATAGTTGCCGGGATTGACCGACAGTGTGGAATCGTCCACCGGTGCACCATCAGAGATCATCATCATGATCTTGCGCTGCTCTGGGCGGTTGATCAGGCGGTTATGCGCCCACATCAGCGCTTCGCCGTCGATGTTTTCCTTTAACAGCCCTTCGCGCATCATCAGGCCAAGGTTGCGGCGCGCGCGACGCCATGGGGCATCCGCCGACTTGTAGATGATGTGGCGCAGATCGTTGAGGCGACCGGGGGAAGGTGGCTTGCCACCCGCCAGCCACTGCTCACGAGACTGTCCGCCCTTCCAGGCCTTGGTCGTAAATCCAAGAATCTCGACCTTGACGCCTGACCGTTCCAGCGTGCGTGCCAGAATATCGGCGCAGGTGGCAGCAACGGTAATCGGGCGTCCGCGCATGGAGCCGGAATTATCGATAACAAGCGACACGACCGTATCGCGGAACTTCGTGTCGCGCTCCTTCTTGAAGGACAACGGCTGCATGGGGTCGATGATGAGGCGCACCAGACGTGCCGGGTCGAGGTAGCCCTCTTCCAGATCGAAATCCCAGGAGCGGTTCTGCTGCGCCATCAGGCGGCGCTGCAGACGGTTGGCCAGTCGTCCGACCGCACCCTGTAAATGCGCAAGCTGCTTGTCGAGGAAGGCCCGCAGACGGTCGAGTTCGGCTTCGTCGCAGAGTTCTTCGGCAGAAATCTCCTCGTCGAATTCCTGTGTGAAGATGCGGTAATCCACCTTCTCGTTGAAATCGTCAAAGGGGCTGTTGGGGCGGCGCGTTTCACCGGGTGTTTCGGAATCCTCATCGAGATCGTCGGACATTTCGTCCTCCGACATCTCAGCTCCGTCCATCTCGCCGTCTTCCATCTGCTCCTGAGAGGCTTCGCTCTCCTCGGCAGGGGCAGCATCGGAACCGGCGTCTTCTTCGACCTGTTCGTCCTGCGTTTCGTTGCTGGCGGGCTGGTCTTCGTCGGTTTCCGCTTCCTGAGTATCGGGCTCTTCTTCGTCGCCGAAATCCTCAGCCATCTGCATGGAGGTCAGCATTTTGCGGATGAGCTTCGAAAACGCCTTCTGGTCTTCGACAACGGTCGAGATATCGCGAAGGTCGGCAGCAGCCTTGTCTTCGATGAAGGGGCGCCACAAATCCAGCACCTTGCCGGCGCTTTCCGGGGGCTTTTCGCCTGTCAGACGCTCTCGCACCATCATGGCGACCGCTTCGGACAGCGGTGCGTCTTCCTGCGTATTGATGTTGACGAAATTCGCCTTGGCGTATTTCTCGGTGTTCATGGCGCGGATGTTGGAGGCCATGCCCGGCATGCGCCGCGCACCGATGGACTCAACACGTGCCTGCTCCACCGCATCGAAGATCAACCGTGCGTCGGCTCCCTGCGGGGCCATGCTGGCATGCACATCGCTGTCATGGCAGGCAAGACGCAAAGCCATGGAGTCGCCGAGACCACGGGTCACGGCAATTTCCTGCGCCGTCGGCTTCTTGGAAATTTCCGGTAGGCGCATCCGCTCACCGGCAAGGCCCGGACGCTCATTTGCGAAGACGACTTCAACTTCAGCGTCGCCAGCAATCGAGCGCACGCATCCGGTAATGGCCTGACGCAACGGTTCGGTGTCGATGACCATCCCCGATTTGGGTCTCACATTATCGCCGCGGCCTGCCATTGTCTTTCCTGTCGATTCTGGACGTTACCCACCTGCCGGAGGCAGAAGGATAACGTCTTCAACTCATCGGTGATGTTCTCCGGTCAAACCGGGGAAATCAGGCGCTCAGAACGATGTTCGCAGCGCTTTCCTTCAGCTCCACGCCGAATGCGCGCTGATACTGCTCAGCCACCAGCGTCCGCTCCAGCTCGTCGCACTTGTTGAGGAAGGTCACACGGAAAGCAAAGGCAATGTCACCGAAAATATCGGCATTTTCAGCCCAGGTGATGACCGTACGCGGGCTCATGACCGTGGACAAATCGCCATTGATGAAGGCCGAACGGGTTAAGTCCGCCACGCGCACCATCTTGGAAGCTGTCTCACGACCCTTGGGATTGTCGAGGCTCTTCACCTTGGCAACGACGATGTTCACTTCCTGCTCATGCGGCAGATAGTTTAGCGTGGTGACGACAGACCAACGGTCCATCTGCGCCTGGTTAATCTGCTGCGTGCCGTGGTAAAGGCCGGTGGTGTCACCGAGGCCAACCGTATTGGCGGTCGCGAAAATGCGGAATGCGGGGTGAGGACGGATGACGCGGCTCTGGTCGAGCAGAGTCAGGCGGCCGGAGGATTCCAGCACGCGCTGGATAACGAACATCACGTCCGGGCGACCTGCATCATATTCATCGAAAACCAGTGCGACATTGTGCTGGTATGCCCAGGGCAGAATGCCGTCCTTGAATTCAGTAACCTGCTTGCCGTCCTTAAGAACAATGGCGTCCTTGCCGACGAGGTCGATACGGCTGACATGGCTGTCGAGGTTGACGCGCACGCACGGCCAGTTCAGGCGGGCCGCGACCTGTTCGATATGGGTGGATTTACCAGTTCCGTGGAAACCCGACACCATGACGCGTCGATTGTGAGCAAAACCGGCAAGAATGGCGAGCGTCGTATCGCGGTCGAACAGGTAGTCGGGGTCTAGATCCGGCACATAGGCATCACCCTGCGTATAGGCAGGGACGCGCAGGTCCGTATCGATGCCGAAAACTTCGCGCACGGAAACAGTCGTATCCGGCAGGTTGGTAATATCCAGGTCAATTTTGCTCATAACGTCTCCAAGGCGGGTAGCAGCCACCCGGCCACATATCTTTCAGGCAATCACACAAAAGGGCTTAGCAGAAACCAGATTGCTTTAACAATTGGTAGGCTTGAATAACAGCACGAAAACGCTCTTCCGATCCGCGATCACCCCCATTAGCATCAGGATGATGCTTTTTGACAAGCTCCTTATAGCTTCGTTTTATATCTTCTTTCGCTGCATTGACGGAAAGACCAAGCGTATCGAAGGCTTTCTGTTCCAGCGTCTTCAACTTGCGGCTCTGCTGGTAACGCGGCCCGCCGCTACGCCCCTGCCCTGCAAATCCGAAGGGATCGCGGATGCGCGCATTGGCTGCGCCGGAGCGAAGTGTGGAATGCAAAGGGCTGTCACTGGCGGTTTTGTTCACGCCCACAGTCCAGGTGGGGCGGTGGCCGGTGATGGCCTCTTTCTGATAGCGCGCGATCTCGCTATCCGACAGGCCGGAGAAATAATTATAGCCCTTGTTGTAGTCCTTCACATGCTCGAAACAGAACATGAAGAATTGCCCCTCGGCATTGCGGCCGACGGGAGCACGGTGAACGCCCGGCTTGTCGCAGCCATCCCACTGACAGGTTACGGTTTGAACCTCAGGTTCCCGGTCCCGTTTGCGGCGCGTGCGAATGCGGTCGAAATATTTCGAATCCAGTTTCATGGTAACCTGATTATGGTGCGCGAAAACGCGCACAACAAGAATTGACAAAGCGGAATGTTACAGGTTTCTAGAGAGCCCCTTTTCACAGACAAACATCGATTTGGAGACCGAACAAATGTCCCTGCGCGAGCACATAGAAAGCAAGCTCAACGAGACGTTTTCGCCGGTCCGGCTGAATGTGATCGATGAAAGTCACATGCATGCAGGGCATCAGCCGGGCATAACCGGCACGGGCGAAACACATATGCGTGTTCAGATAGTGTCGGAGAGCTTCTCCGGCAAGTCACGGGTGGACCGCCACCGCGCCGTCAATGCGCTGCTGAAACCGGAGCTGGATGCAGGGTTGCACGCACTTGCCATCGAGGTCGCGGCCCCGGGTGAACCCACCCGGTTTTGACGGCGTCCCGTTAGCCGGGATGCTTCTCGCTGAGGAAGGACTGCACTTCCGACGACGCCACATCATCGGCCACGAATGACTGACCGATGCCGTGGGTCAGGATGAAAGTGAGCTTGCCGCCCTTGACCTTCTTGTCCTGCGCTATTGCCGTCATCAGCGTTTCAACTGGCGGCAGCTTACCCGGAATGTCTTTCATGGTCGTCGGCAGGCCAACAGCCTTCAGATGCGCCTCGACACGGGCGGCATCATCAGGGCTGGCAAGGTTGAGCCGCGCAGAAAACTGGTGCGCCAACACCATGCCTATGGCCACGCCTTCGCCATGCACCAGACGCTTGCTGTCATATTCGGTCGCGGCTTCCAGCGCGTGACCGAAGGTATGGCCGAGATTGAGAAGGGCGCGGACGCCATTTTCCTTCTCATCTGCCACGACAACATCGGACTTTGCCTGGCAGCTGATTGCAATGGCCTGAATGCGAGCCGGGCCGCCTTTGAGGACATCGGCCCAGTTCTTTTCCAGCCATTCGAAAAAGTCCGGCTTGTCGATGAGGCCGTATTTGACGACCTCCGCATAACCGGCGCGGAATTCGCGTGGGCTCAGCGTATCGAGGACGGCGGTGTCGGCCAGTACGAGATCAGGCTGATGGAAAACGCCGAGAAGGTTTTTGCCGTGGCGAGAATTGATGCCGGTCTTGCCGCCGACAGACGAATCCACTTGCGCCAGAAGCGAGGTCGGTATCTGCACGAAGCGCACGCCGCGACGCACGATGCCCGCGGCAAAGCCTGCCAGATCACCAATCACCCCGCCACCGAGCGCAATCACCGCATCGTTACGTTCAATCCGCGCTGCGAGTACGGTATCGCAAACCGTACCCAGATGCTCGAAGCTCTTGGTCTTCTCACCGGCAGGCAGTGTCAGCGAAACGGCCTCAATCCCATCCGTTTGCAGACCATCCATCAAGGCTTCCAGATAGAGCGGCGCGACATGCTCATCGGTGATGATGGCGGCGCGCTTGCCCTTGAGGCGGGAGGAGATTTCCCCACCGGCACGCCCGACCAGACCGGGCCCGATCAGAATGTCATAGGCGCGTTCGCCCAGCGGGACATGCACGAGGCGTTCTTCGATGTGGGTGTCGTGAGCGGTCATGGATCAGGCCTTCTGTTCGGTGCCAGCGATGGCTTCCAGCACTTCATTCACGATGATCTCCTTGCGGACATCGCGCGATTCGATCGTTATGTCGGCTTCCTCGTAGATCGGGTAACGCCGTTCCATCAGCGCCATCAGCGTGGCCTTGGGGTTTTCCGTCTTGAGAAGTGGCCGGTTGTCGCGTTTGTTGACCCGCTCCCACAACACGTCAAGGTCAGCCTTCAGCCACATGGAGATGCTGCCGCGCTTGATATGCCTGCGGGTGCTTTCATTGACGAACGCGCCGCCACCGGTGGAGACGACCTTCGGCCCGCCACGCAGCAGGCGCTTGATCACGCGCATTTCCAGCGCACGAAACTCGTCTTCTCCATAGGACGCGAAAAGCTCTGAAATCGTCATGCGCGACACGCGCTCGATTTCGACATCCGTATCGATAAAAGGAACACGGAGTTGATGTGCAACCATCCTGCCGATTGCGGACTTGCCCGCACCCATCAATCCCACGAAAACGAGGTTTCGTCTTCCGAGCTTAGCCCGTGCCCGTTCGCCGATACTTTTCTCACCCATACCGGGGTGAACCGCTGTGTTGGTTTCGCTCATGAATGATGGCCCGTTTGGCATCGGTATCTGCAAATGTTTACCAAGCGTCAAGCCTAATTGCGCCTTATAGAAAGAGAATCAGCTGGAAGACGCGCCTCTCGGCAGGGCATCGGCCTTGTCCTTGCTTCAGGCGCATCTCATATTATGCCCAAGACGTGCACCGGAGTGTCCATGCCTACCCTTTTCCGTTTCATCTTCGTGCTGGCTGCCATTGCGGGCATCATCTATGGCAGCATGGTTTCGCTTGTCATGCTGGTCCAGCCACGCGAACGTGAAGTGACGGTGCGCATTCCCTCCGAACGCCTGAACCCTCCTACCCCCTGACCTCTAGCGAAAGCATGAACCCATGGCCGGTCAGGATGCCGCAAGGCTCGACAGTTTTCTGGAGATGATGAGCGCCGAGCGTGGGGCTGCGGCCAACACGCTGTCGTCCTATGACCGCGACCTGAACGACCTCCGAGATTTTCTTCAGCAGCGCAAGGTGCCGATGTCTGACGCAGCGACCAGCGATCTCTCGGCCTATCTCGAACATCTTTCGGCCCAGGGATTTGCCGCATCCTCGCAAGCGCGCCGATTGTCCTCCATGCGGCAGTTCTACAAGTTTCTTTATTCGGAAGGTCTGCGTGGCGATGATCCGACGGGCATATTGGATGCGCCTAGGAAAGGTCGCTCCCTTCCCAAAACCATGAGCGTTGCCGATGTTACGGCACTTCTGGCTCAGGCATCCACCGAGGCCAGCAAGGAAGGGCCCGGTCAGGTCTCGCGAATCCGCATGCATCTTCTGCTGGAGCTTCTTTATGCCACCGGCATGCGTGTCAGCGAACTCGTGTCGCTGTCTGCAAAGGTTTTGCGGCACGAGGGTCGCTTCCTGATGATCCGCGGCAAGGGCAACAAGGACCGCATGGTCCTGCTCTCCCGCGCTGCCATGGAAGCCATGGACACCTATGACCGGGCGCGCAAAGCACTTATCCCCAAAAAAGAGGGCGTGCCGGAAAGCCCGTGGCTGTTTCCTTCCAACGGCAAGGAAGGACATCTGCCGCGACAGGTTTTTGCCCGCGACCTGAAAGACATTGCCATCCGGGCGGGTCTTTCGCCTTCGGCAATTTCACCGCATGTCATGCGCCACGCCTTTGCCAGCCACCTTCTTCAGAACGGTGCGGACCTGCGCGCCGTACAGGAACTGCTGGGCCATTCGGACATTTCCACGACACAAATCTATACACATGTGCTGGAAGAACGGCTTCAAGAGCTGGTACAAACGCACCACCCTCTTGCCAAACAGGCCAAAAACCTTGAATAGAGCGACCGGAACCGCCGGGACCACCCGGTCAAACCTTGCGCAAAACGATCGGAAACGGATCTCATGCACAGCTACCTCGACTTCGAAAAACCTATCTCGGACCTGGAAGGCAAGATTCTTGAGCTGAAAAAGCTCGCTGCCGAAGACGAGAGCATAGATACCTCGGAGGAGATTTCGCGTCTTGAATCCCGCGTCAACGACGCGATGCAGGACATTTACTCCAAGCTGAACGCCTGGCAGAAAACGCAGGTCGCGCGTCACCCGCAGCGTCCGCATTTCGTGGATTATGCCAAGGCCTTGTTTACGGATTTCACGCCGCTTGCAGGCGACCGCAAGTTCGCTGAAGACGCCGCAATCCAGGCAGGCCTCGGTCGCTTCAACGGACAGCCGGTTGCTATCATCGGCCAGGAAAAGGGCAGCGACACCAAATCGCGCCTGAAGCACAATTTCGGCAGCCCGCGTCCTGAAGGATACCGCAAGGCAATCCGCGTTCTGGAACTGGCCGACCGCTTCTCTCTGCCAGTCGTTACGTTGATCGATACGGCAGGTGCCTATCCGGGTGTTGGCGCGGAAGAGCGCGGACAGGCGGAAGCCATCGCCCGCTCGACAGAAATGTGCCTCAACGCGAAAGTTCCGATTGTTTCCGTGGTCATCGGTGAAGGTGGATCTGGCGGCGCAATCGCCATCGCCACCGGCAACCGCGTCTATATGCTCGAACACGCCATCTATTCGGTCATTTCACCGGAAGGTGCTGCTTCCATTCTCTGGCGCGATTCCACCCGCGCTAAGGAAGCTGCAACCAATATGCGCATCACTTCGGACGATCTGAAGGCGCTGGGCGTGATCGATGCGATCATTCCAGAGCCCATGGGCGGCGCCCACCGTGATCCCGCGAAAGTGATCGAAGCAACCGGCAAGACAATCGAAGCCGCACTGAAGGAACTCGTGCCTCAGTCCGGCACCCAGCTGCGCGCAGAACGCCGCCAGAAGTTCCTGGATATTGGCCGCAGCCTGTAATCCAACTCTATCGATGAAAAACAAGCCCACCGCGTGACAGCGCCGGTGGGCTTTTTGTTTGCATATAGGCCATCGATTCCACAAACAAAAAGGGCGGCGGCAATGCGCAGCCGCCCGATCATCAAGACGAAAGACCTGACCCGCCTTACTTCTTCAGTGCTTCCAAATCGATGTCGAGCTTGAAGTCTGGGCCAAGACCGAACTCTGTGAGTTTGGTGATGCCGAAATCGACGCCGTTGAAGCCACCCGTTGCGGAGAAGCCGGTCTTGATCTTCGTCGCATCCCATGGAAGCGGCGATTCATTGTTCCAAGTCACGTCGAGCGTAACGGGCTTTGTGGTGCCAGCCAGAGTAAGGTCACCGGTGACCTTCGCAGTCTTTTCGCCCGTCTTTTCGATGGCGGTGCTGGTGAAGGTGATTTCCGGGAATTCCTCGACGTTCAGGAAGTCCGGGCTCTTGAGATGCGTATCGCGCTTCTCATTGTTGGTGTCGATGCTGGCTGCATCGATCTTCAGTTCGATGGAGCTTTTCGTCACATCTTCCTTGTCGAAGGAGATGGTGCCGGAGACCGTCTTGAAGTTGCCATGGGCATTGGCCCAGCCTGCATGGTTGGTCTTGAAGTTGACCCATGCGTGGGTCGGGTCGATTTCATAAGCATCGGCAGCGAGAGCTGTGCCGGCGAGAAGGCCGAAAAGGGCGGCGGTCGTTGCAAGAAGCTTCATATATGTCTCCATTTGGGAAGATATCCGACGACATGTCGGACGGTTATCAGCCGGAAAATTGAACTCCGGCGATGAGGATGCCCGCAATCGCGGGAACGGCGGCCAGCAGGCCGAACAGAATGGGGCGCAAGCCTGCGGGAACGTTGGGCAGACGGCTGGTATGGGCGGATAGAGGCAACAAGCCAAGCGTGAGGCCGGTTGCGATGAGCGCAGCAGATGACGCAACTGGCGCAAGCATCGCGGTCGTGAGCAGTCCCATATAGGCAACCCATGCAAAGGCAAATCCACTGACATGACCCAGTGCAAAAGCTGTGCGGTCTCCGCGCAGGTAGGCGATGTAGATCACCAACAGATAACCGCCGAAGAGTGCCGTCAGCGCTCCGTTGAACATGGCCATGCCCATGTAGCCGCCAAGAATGGCGACGAGAGAAGTGGCGAGCGAAGTCGCAAAGACGGCTTGCGGCAAGACCGGGTTCTGCACGCCAGTCTCGGCCTTGCATTTCGATGCGAACCAGATAACCCCGGCAACTGCAATGGCAACAAGCGCCACAGTTATGATCAGTTTCTGCTGGCTGCTTGCAAGAATGTTTTTGCCAATCCACCAGACCGGCAGACCGAGAGCAATCAACGTTGCGACACCTGAGATAACAGCGGACTGGACGCGCAAGCGCCAGGAAGCGACAGCCAGAACCAAGCCGCCGATTACCAGGACATAGGGCAGCTTGTGCAGGGCGCGCACCGGCGGGAAGGCCGGAAATCCTTCAAGAATAATGAACACCGCCGCTGCGCAGACGGGAATTAGCAGTGCGAGAATGACCCTGCGGGCGCCCGGCAACTGTCGGGCTAGAAAGGCAATTGCAACACCAAATACCAAGGGAATGGCAATGATTGTCAGAAGCATGGTTTGCAGCATTTTTGTCGCTATACCTTTGAAATCTAAATTAGAATATTGAACGAAGCAGTGCGCGGGTGCTGCCCGATCTGCGCGCGACGCTAGTCCGAGTTTCAGCGTGCTTGCAACGGCGGTTCAAACACGAACCCGTGACATGAGGGGTGACGCTTTGTTCGATAAAAGTGAACAACTTAACCAATGATGCAGCAACGACTTGCGCAACCCATCAAGGCTGGACTACTTACGAAATATCTTAAAAACTGCGGGGCATGCGGTGGCAAAATTATCTGCGTTCATTCGCCGAACACTCATCATGTTGGGGCTGGGTGTTGCGTTGCTTGTCGGCATGGTTGCGACCTCACTCTGGCTGGTGCAGGCAAACAACAAATACTCGCAGGAAACTGCTGAACTACGCAGGCTGCGCGCCTCCATTCTGGACGTTCTGACAATGGTACAGGATGCGGAAACCGGGCAGCGCGGTTTTCTCCTGACCGGCGACGAGCGCTACCTCGCGCCCTATCGGGAAGCTCTGGAGACGCTTGGCAAGAAACGTGCGCTTCTCGTCGAGCGCATCGGTGAGCGCCCGGAATATGTCAATGATCTCCCCAAGCTCCAGTCCAATCTGGATGCGAAACTCGCCGAAATCGGTCGCGGTATCGACCTCGTGCGGGATAACCGTACACAGGAGGCCATCGACCTCGTTCGCAGCGATACCGGCCTCGCCTATATGCGGGAAATTCGCGACACCCTTAATCGCTACCAGCAGACGACCGATGATCGTCTACGCATCATCGTGGCAGACCAGCTGTCTGCGGCGGAAAACCTGCGTTGGGTAACGATCCTCGGTGCCGTTGCCATCCTTGCCGTGATTGGCGGTGCGCTTGCGCTGATAATGAAATATATTCGCGAGTTGATGCGCTCCCGCGAAGAGGTGGATGAGCTGAACCGCGGGCTGGAAGAGCGCGTGGATGAGCGAACGAGAGACCTCATTCGCGCCAATCAGGAAATCCAGCGCTTTGCCTATATCGTGACGCATGATCTGCGTGCGCCGCTGGTCAACATCATGGGGTTTCTGTCGGAGTTCGATTCATCGCTGAAGCCGGTGCAGGCCTATGTTCTTGCCGGTGACAATCCGGTTTCCGAACGGGATGCGCAGGACGCCAAGATCGCGGTTGAGGAGGATCTGCCTGAAGCCATCGGCTTCATTCGCTCCTCCACCCGCAAGATGGATCAGCTGATCAACGCCATTCTCAAGATTTCCCGCGATGGACGCAGAAAGCTTCAGGCCGAAAAGGTCGACCTCAAGGAGCTTCTCGTTGGCGCAGCGGCCAGTGTTCAGCATCAGGTCAGTGCTGTTGATGGCACCATTGATGTGGACGTCCAGAATTTCACTGTGATCAGCGACAGAATTTCACTGGACCAGATTCTAGGCAACCTCTTCGACAACGCCGTCAAGTATCAGATGCCGGGCAGGCCATTGCAGCTCTCCGCCCGCATTCTGCCGCAGGGTCGGGGCATTGTTCGCGTTGACGTCAGCGACAATGGTCGTGGCATTGCCGACGATGATTTTGAACGCATTTTCGAACTCTTCCGCCGGGCAGGCGCGCAGGACCAGCAAGGAGAAGGCATAGGCCTTGCCCATGTGCGCTCGCTCATCAGAAATTTAGGCGGAGACATTACGGTCACATCCGAACTCGGCAAGGGCAGCACATTCCACCTGACACTGCCGACAGATCTTCGGAAAATTACGCGCGGGAGCGACATATGAAAGCCACGGGACAAGAAGTTACGATCGTAATGATCGAAGACGATGAGGGTCATGCGCGCCTCATCGAAAAGAATGTGCGCCGCGCTGGCGTGAACAATGAGATCGTGCCCTTCACGCTCGGTCACCAGGCGCTGGACTTCATCCTCGGCCCGGAACGCGACGGGCTCGTCAGCAAGGATCGTTATCTGCTGATCCTGCTTGATCTCAATCTGCCGGATATGTCGGGCATCAAGATTCTCGAGCAGATCAAGAGCAACGAATACACAAAACGGCTTCCGGTGGTTGTACTAACCACGACCGATGACGAAACCGAGATACAGAAGTGCTATGATCTTGGCGCAAATGTCTATATCACCAAGCCTGTAGACTATGAGGGTTTTGCAACCGCAATCAGAAACCTCGGTCTCTTCTTCTCTGTAATTCAGGTCCCGTGAAAGCTTGATGACGTTGCGAATACTGTATGTCGATGACGACCCAACGCTCGCAAAGCTCGCGCAGCGCGTGCTTGGTCGCCATGACATAACGGTGGTTCATGCAGCGTCGGTTCACGCCGGACTGGAAGAGTTTGGGGCGAATACTTTCGATGCGGTGGTTCTCGACCACTATTTCCAGAATGGAACGGGCCTGCAGTTCCTCGCCAGCATTGGTGACGCCTGCCGGGATATTCCCGTTCTTTACGTTACCGGCGCAAGCGAAGCCCAGATTGCCATCGATGCGCTGAAGGCTGGCGCGGCGGATTACGTCATCAAGACCGTTGGTGACGACTTCTTCCCGCTTCTGCTGAATTCCATTCAGCAGGCCCTGGATAACTTCCAGCTGCGTCGCGAAAAGGAAGAAGCTGAGCGGCAATTGGTGCAGGCGAAAGAACGCGCCGAGCTGATGGCCAAGGAAATGAACCACCGTATCGCCAATAGCCTGTCATTGGTGTCGGCAATGATCCGCATGCAGCTGAACGCGGTGGCGACCGAAGAGGCGCGCACGGCGCTACTGGAAACCCAGAGCCGCATCTCAGCTATCGCAGGCGTTCATCGCAGTCTCTACACCGCTTACAATGTGGGCGAAGTGGAGCTTGATTCCTATCTCTCCTCCATCATTCACGATCTCGCGCGCTCAGGCCAAGACAGCGAAAAAATCCGCATCGTGACCGATATGGAAACCGTCAAGGCATCGCCGGATCAGGCCGTGGCTCTCGGCGTCATCGTCACCGAATTGACCACCAATGCCATTAAATACGCCTACCCTGACGGTGTCGGCGAAATTCGTATTCTGCTGAAAACGCAGGAAAACATGGTGCGATTGGTCGTTGAAGATGACGGTATCGGCATCAGCGGCAGCAATCCGCCAAAGGGCACGGGCCTCGGCACACGCCTGATAACCGCCATGGCACAAAGCCTGCGCGCAACTGTCAGCCAGTCTGCCACGCCTTCATCTCAGGGCGCGTCGATTTGCGTGCAGTGGGAAGAAAACGCTCCTTCCCACTGATCTATTGCTCAACGAGCTTAGTAAGGTTCTGCCATCGGCGCCATGGCAATGTTCTGGGAGCCCGGCGTTCCTGACATCACGACAATCGGTGTGCGGTCTGGCACACGATTGTAGAGATCGATGATGTCCTGGTTCATCAGTCGCACGCAGCCTGATGAAACCGACTTGCCGATTGTCCACCACTCCGGCGAACCGTGCAGACGGTAAATCGTGTCTACGCCATCCTTGAAAATATACAGCGCACGCGCGCCAAGCGGGTTCATGAGACCTGGCGCCATGCCGCCATTGGCCGCGCTATAGGGCTCAAGCTCAGGCTGACGGGCGATCATTTCCGTTGGCGGCGTCCAGCGAGGCCACTGGCGCTTATATTGAATAACACCCCTGCCCGCCCATTCGAAACCGGCGCGACCGAGACCCACGCCGTAGCGCATGGCCTGATTGCCCTCATAGGTCAGATAGAGGAAATGGTTGGCCGTATCGACCACGATCGTTCCCGGACGCTCGCCCGTTGGGTTTTCGACCATCTGGCGGTAGAAACGGCGGTCGATCTTCTCATAAGGAATAGCCGGCAGCGGGAACTGCTCATCCGGCTTCGGGCCATAGATTTCCGCGTAGAAGGGATCAGCCACCGGCCGGGTATTCTGTGCGACTTCGCGCGGCGTGGTAGTGCATCCGGCAAGCGCCGTCAGGGCCAGGCCTCCAGAGCTGAAGAGGAAAGACCGGCGGGTGGTGTCATGCATTGTCAATCGATGTCCTTGTCCAGATAATCATCTCGCACCCGCAAACGGGTCTGCGAGCGCCGCATCGGGGCGGCTGATGGGGTATTTCGTGCCGGAAACTTTTGCTGCCATGCTCTTTGCGCCATCGTTCTTCAACAAAGCGCGGAAGCTGGGGTGCATCCCGCCGTCGACATAAGCGTTGACCGCGCTTGAAGTTCCTTCGTTTAACGCAACTGTGAGCTTCTGTTGTTCGGCATCGAGCTTGGCGGCAATGGCCGGTTCCGGCTGGTTGATCGTCTGTGGGCAACTGGCCAGCGGATCGGATGGCTCACCGCCCGCAAATTCGCTGTTGAACACATAGCGACGGCCACAGACGGATACTTTCGGCTGACGCTTGGTCAGTTCGAAATAGTCATAACCTTCTTTCAGGGTTTTCCAGAAGGTGAAGTTGGGGTCGTTCTTGTACGCAGCCATATTGCGCGTCGTCATGCGAAACGGATAGGCCTGAACCTGGAACTGGTTCTGTCCACCCTTCAGGGCTCTATCAACGATGGCGTAGATTTCGCCGACCTGCTGGTCCGTCATGGCGTAGCAGCCAGACGATGAGCAGGCACCATGCACCATCAAGGCTTCGCCCGTGTAACCGAGAGCCGATTCCAGCCGGTTGGGATAGCCGAGATTGAAAGAGACGTAATATTGCGAGTTCGGGTTCAGCATGCCTGCCGAGACATGGTAGAACCCTTCCGGCGCCTGCCTGTCACCGCTTTTGGTTTTCGGGCCCAGTTTACCGGACCAGCGACACATGGGGTAAGTTTTGAACAGGGCGTAGTTGCCCGTCTTGTCCACTTTCCAGACCTCAAGTTCGCTCTCCTGCTTGAAGATGCGAACCAGCACCGGGCTTTCAGGCTTCATGCCCTTGGCGGACATGGAGGCAGCGACTTTCGAAGACAATTTCGGCGGGGCTCTGTTGGCGGTATCAAGCCCCATGGATGTGCAGGCCGCAAGAGCGCCACACACAACAGCGACGGCTGTTGCCCTCGCCGATGCGTTGAATACGCTCCGCAACTTCGCAGGTACGAACCTCGAAAGATGTAAAATGCTCATTAAAACGCCTTGCCCGCCTCTGTAAGCGAAACCGTACATAGAGAAGTTGGCCGCATGACGGCAACCATTCCGAGGGACAAAGAGTCGTGAATTTGCGTTACAGGTTCGTTAATCATACGAACACAACAAAGTGAGGCTGGAGGCTTTAGACCAGAAGCCCCTGCCCGCCATCGATCCAGACCGGGCTGCCGGTGATGTGGCGAGACTTGTCACCGGCCAGAAAAACGATGAGATCAGCGACATCCTGACTGCTGCCTGGCTGGCCACGCGATACCGGAATATTGCCCTGTGGCCACTCAACCGGAATCTCTGTCTCATCCTTGGAGCGAATATCCGTATTGTCATCGATTTCGGTTTCGATGGCGCCGGGGCAGATTGCATTTACCCGAATGCCATAACGCGCCAGTTCCAGCGCAAGCTGCTGCGCCATGGCCAATTGGCCAGCTTTGGTCACGGAATAGGCGGTTGCGCCGGGTGAAGTAAAGGTGCGGGTGCCGTTGATGGATGACACGATGACGATAGAGCCGCCGGTCGATTTCATATGCGGCACGGCTTTGTTGATGGTCAGATAAGTCCCGCGCAGATTGATGTTGATCGTCTGGTCCCACTCATCCGGTTTCAAATCCTCAATCGGAGCCCACACGCCGTTGATGCCCGCATTGGCCACGACGACATCCAGTCTGCCGAATTTGCTGACGAGCTCGGAAGTGGCGGCACCCATCTGCTTTTCATCCGACACATCCGCGAGCAATGTCATAGCCTCGAAGCCGCCCGCTCGGATGTTATCCGCCACAGAATCAAGCTCATCTTTCGTGCGTCCCAAGAGGCCGATGGCATATCCTTCTTTTGCCAAAGCAAGCGCCGCCGCTTTTCCGATACCCGAGCCTGCTCCCGTCACCAGCGCAACTTTTGCAAATGCCATGCTTTTCTTCCTCTATGACTATATCGTGTCTGCCGAACGGCTTAACAGAAACACAACAGCGCAGGCTCCCGCGTTGTTCCCGCCAAACACGCGTGCAAACATGACCGTCCTTCCGCAAAGCTTTTATTCCCGAGACGCCGTGATTGTTGCCAGAGAGCTCATCGGCTGCGTATTCCACGTCCAAAATACCGGCGGTATCATTGTAGAAACGGAAGCCTATCGCCCGGATGATCCGGCCTCGCACAGCTTCAATGGCCCGACGCCGCGCAACAAAACGATGTTCGGCCCGCCCGGCCATCTCTATGTCTATCGGTCCTATGGGCTGCATTGGTGCGCCAACATCGTCTGCACCCCTGGCTCTGCCGTGCTGATCCGCGCGTTAGAGCCGACGACAGGCATCGACCTGATGAAACTGCGTCGTAATATCAGCGACGTAACCAACCTCTGTTCCGGACCGGGAAAGCTGACGCAATCGCTGGGCATCACAGCCGAGATGGATGGCGTAGCGATGACGAGCGAACCCATCCTCGTCACAAGCGGCCCGGCAACGACTTCGACAATCGCCGGTCTCCGGATCGGCATTTCAAAAGCCATCGATCAACCTTGGCGTTTTGGACTGGACGGATCAAAATATTTAAGTCGAAAATTCTAAGAAGCTTATTGGCGGTTCCCCGGCCAGAGGCGGTTTTCCCAATCGGAACTCTCACCCACACTATTTTTAGGGGTCTGAAATTAACTCGTTTTTATATCCCCTCCTCCAGTTTGCCCTCAAGGGTTTAGGGTACAGGGGTACTTATGTTTTCTATTCGGAATATTCTGGTCACGGTGTTTTTGGTCATCAGCGTCGCTCTCGGCGGCATGGTTTCCAGGTCACTTTACGTTTCCTATAACAATTACAGCACGTTCAGGGATGTCTCGGCGCTAACCGCCGTCAACAAGGCATTGTTCGATTTTCTTCTGGGCTATCGTCTGGAGCGCGGGCATACCAACACTGCTTTCATCACCTCCATCGAGAAAGCGGGCAACTCTCTCAGCGACATCCAGACCGACCGCAAAATGGTCGATGATGCCATGAAGGATTTCCTGTCCAGCTCAGCTACGGTGAAGCAGCCGGAGCTCGCAGCAATCATGGACAAGATCAAGTCGAACTACGATGCGATCGTTTCATCGCGTCCACAGATCGACACCCAGTTGACGCTTGCACTGGAAAGCCGCGACAAAGCCATCAATACCAAGCAACTGTCTTTCGGCCAAACGGTGCTGGAAGACCTCGAAAAAGCATCCGAGCTGACGGAAGCCAATATTCGTGAACTGGATAATGGTCTGATGGACCTTCTGCAGATTCGCACGAATGCCTGGGCCGCACGTTCCGCCGCTGGTGGCCAGACGATCGTTCTCAACAAGGCAGCGACCACGAACGCGCCGCTTGCCATGGTGGATGTTGTCGAGGCAGCCAATCAGCACGCAAGAGTGCTGGCCGCATGGGCGCAGGTGCGTGCGCTGATCAATCACCCTATCGTCGGTGACGAACTGAAGCAGGCGCTGAAAGAGGCCGAGAATACCTATTTCACTGGCCCTCTCTGGGACATGCGCTTCAATATCTACAAGACCGTCACGTCCAATCAGGTCGTCAATGTGCCTGTGGCGGAATGGCTTGCAGCAGGTTCCAAAGGCCATGCGGCACTCGCCAATGTGGCGCTGGTCGCGATGAAGGCGGTCAATGACAAGGCGAACTCTCTGGCAGCAGCGGCTCTGTCGTCGCTCATTCTCTACGGCACACTGTTGATTGCGGCAGTCTGTCTTGCAGTAGCAGGCATGGCCATCGTCATGCGTCGCGTCGTTGCGCCAATCGATGGCCTGACACGCTCCATGGGCCATCTTGCCGGTGGCAATACGGCTCTGGCAATTCCATTTACGGCCCGCCAGGACGAAATCGGCGGCATGGCTCGCTCGGTGGAAGTGTTCCGTGAGGCAGCCATCCGCAACAAACAGCTGGAGGCTGATGCTGAGGTCAATCGCAAGCGTTCGGAAGAAGAGCGCGAAACCGTGCAGCGTGCGGCAGAAGCCGAAGCCGAGGCGCGTCTGGTGCAGGCCACCGGCACCTTTGCCGCCAGCATGAAGCGTCTGGCAGCTGGCGACTTGCTTTGCGAGCTGAACGAGCCACTGGCCTCGCAGTTCGAAACCCTGCGCATCGACTTCAACAGTTCTGTCCGGCAGTTGCGTGAAACGCTCGCAAGCGTCGGCCAGTCGGTCTCCACGGTGACAAGCGGTTCGCAGGAAATCTCTGCCGCATCCGACGACCTGTCCAAGCGCACCGAGCAGCAGGCAGCATCGCTGGAAGAAACAGCCGCAGCTCTCGAGCAGATCACTGCCAATGTGACCTCCACCTCCAAGCGGTCTGCCGAAGCGCGTGGCGTGGTCCGCACAGCCCGCGAAAAGGCAAGCAGCTCCAGTGATGTGGTACGCAATGCCGTGGCTGCCATGGAGAAGATCGAAGACTCCTCCAAGCAGATTAGCCAGATCATCGGCGTCATCGACGAGATCGCCTTCCAGACCAACCTTCTGGCACTGAATGCCGGTGTTGAAGCTGCGCGCGCCGGTGAGGCAGGCAAGGGCTTTGCCGTGGTCGCGCAGGAAGTGCGTGAACTGGCGCAACGTTCCGCCAAGGCTGCCAAGGAGATCAAGGAACTGATCGGCAATTCTGCAGTTGCGGTTGGTGAAGGCGTGCGGCTGGTCAGCGACACGGGTGCTGGTCTTGGCGAGATCGCCGAGCTGGTACAGTCGGTCAATATCCACATGGAAGCGATTGCCACGGCTGCGCAGGAGCAGTCCGTTGGGCTTGCCGAGGTCAATACCGCCGTCAACCACATGGACCAGGCCACGCAGCAGAATGCGGCGATGGTGGAAGAGATGAACGCTGCCGGTGCTTCGCTCGCACAGGAAAGCGCCAATCTGAACGGCCTCCTGTCGAACTTCCAGCTGGGCCAGCAGGATGCCCGCCGTCCGGCCCAAGCGACGACACGTTCAGCGCCGCAGTCGGCCTCCCGGCCTGCACCACGCCCGGCAGCTGCCCCGGCACGTCGCAGCATTCCAATGACGCATGGCAATGCGGCACTGGCGGTGACATCGGACTGGGAAGAGTTCTGAGGTTAAAGGCAAGGAATTGAAGAGAGGCGGTTTAACCGCCTCTTTTTAGGAGGGTCACCAGTTCCATCGTCACGGGGGTAAACCGGCAACGTTTATGGATTTTCCTTAGCGGCACTTTTTTCGAAAAACTGCGAGAAGGCGTGAAGCCCATTCACCAAGGCGACGAATTCGGTTTCGCCCAGCGCGTCCTTGAAGCGCTTCTGGGCCTTACGGGCGGCAGCGTTGAGCTTCTTCAGCATTTCTTCGCCATCCGGCGTGATGAAGAGCAAGCGAGCCCGTTTGTCCTTGGGGTCGATTTCACGGCGTATCAAACCGTGACTTTCGAGGCCTTCGACACACTTCGTAACAGAGGACCGGTCGAGCGCGATATATTCACCCAGAGCATTCTGGTTGATACCCGGTTCAATGTAGCTGACTGCCAGCGCGCTGTATTGGGTTGGGGAAAAACCAGGATATTCCGCCTCCTGTGCAAACACCTGCAAAGCCACCTGTTGGCTGCGGCGCAGCAGTATTCCATGGGAATGCAGAATTTCATCGGCCGTAACGATCACTCAGATATGCCTCCATATACCACGTTGACATTTTCATATTAGTTGGATAGCTGAAAATCAGCTATCCAACTAATTACGGTGGGGATGCCTACCCCGCCGTCGCGACAGAATGAGCCTGTCACTTCGCCTCTGTGTTTAATCATAAAAAGAGATTCATCACGTCGCTGCGCCTCCCCGCGCCAAATGCCACCCTCCAGGGCACGACAGTTGGCGACATTGCACGACATTTTTCACTTACGCAACGCGCCGGACGGGCCGAATGGTTTTTGCGGCGTCAAAAGCTTCTCCATGGTCAGGAAAGATATGACTGAAATGTCAAAAACTCCCAACGAAAAGCTGATGCTGTCGCGCCGCGGCGCGCTGCTTGGCGGCGCGGCCATTTTTGCCACCGGCATGATGGCCTCTCTCTGTCCCACCTCCGCGTTCGCTGCCGTCGATGCCGGCATGCAGACGCGCTTCATGCACCTGTCGAACCTTCTGATCGACCATCAGCTGAACCCAGCCGTGGGTGCCCGGATTGTTGAGACGGCAGCAGAGCAGCATGCCAATATCGCGACGATGCTGGATGCGATCATTGCGATTGCCGAGCAGAAGCAGGCGAGCAAGGTCGAAGACTTCTTCGCGGACATTCCTGACGGTGAACTGAAGGACTTCGCCCATTGGGTGATTTTTGCCTGGTACAGCGGCTGTTCCTCCGAAAAGCGCGACGCCAAGGTCTTCACCTATGAAGAGGCGCTGACGTTCAAGACCACGAGCGACGTCAACACCATTCCTTCCTATGGCGTATCGGGGCCAAATTTATGGAAACGCCCGAACGTGCCTTTGTCCGCGCCAATGCCGCGCTTCTGACGAAACCCTTTCAAGAGACATCATTCCCATGGTTACCAAAAACAGTGCCGACGTCGTGATCGTCGGAACGGGCGTTGTCGGTGTCGTCATCGCCGAACAATTGCTTGATGCAGGCCACTCCGTGCTGATGATCGAAGCCGGTCCTCGTGTTTCCCGCGCCGAAGTGGTGGAGAATTTCCGCAATGCGCCGCTCGGCGTGAAGGGCGATACCTCCGTCGCCTATCCGCCACGCCCCTGGGCACCGCATCCGACAGGCGCCGAAAAGCCTGAGAACGCCTATCTGCAACTGAGCGGACCCGATTCCTACGCACAGACCTTCATCCGCTATGCCGGTGGTTCGACATGGCACTGGGCTGGCACATCCTGGCGTCTGACGCCGGAAGACATGCGGCTCAAATCGATGTACGGCGTCGGTCGCGATTGGGCTTTCGAATACGATACGCTCGAGCCATATTACGTTCGCACCGAGCAGAAGCTGGGTATCTGCGGCCCGTCGGACACTGCCCTGCAATGGCCGCGCGTGCCACGTTCCGCACCCTATCCCATGCCGGCGCTGCCGTTTTCTCCGGGCGAAGAGCGCTTCACCGAAATCGTCAAGACGCTGGGCTATAACAATATTCCGGTTGCTCAGGCGCGCAACAGCGGCATGCCTTATGACGGCAGACCTGCCTGCTGTGCCAACAATAATTGCGTCCCTGTCTGTCCCGTTGCGGCAAAGTATGACGCCGAAACCGCGCTGAACCGTCTTGAGAAAAAAGGCGCGACGCTGCTGGTGGACTCCGTGGTCTACAAGGTCGAGACCAACGCGCAGAACAAGATCGAAGCCGTTCATTATTACGACCAGCACAAGGAAACGCATCGCATCAGCGGCAAGCTGTTCGTGCTGGCCTGCAACGGTTTGGAAAATCCAAAGCTGCTGTTGATGTCGGCGGATGACCGCAATCCGAATGGCGTTGCCAACCGGTCAGATCAGGTCGGCCGCAACATGATGGACCATCCACAGCTGACGCTAAGCGTAACTACGAAAGAACCGTTCTGGTCGGGTGTCGGCCCTGTCGTGAATAGCGGCATCATGGAAACCTCGCAGGGCGATTTCCGCTCTCAGCATGCGGGCGCCTATTTCCGCTACAACAACTTTGCCCGCAACCGCTTCGTCACTTTCGCGGCCCTGAAAAAAGGTCTCGTCGGTAAGGCGCTGGACGAGGAAATCCGCCGCATGACGGCCTGCACGGCTGATATCGTGGCAGCCCATGAGGTTCTTCCGGATGCCAATAACCGTCTGACCCTGTCTGACCAGAAGGACTGGCTGGGCCTGCCAAAGCCATCGATCTATTATGATGTGGGCGAATATACCCGCAAATCGGCGGAGGTCTATTCACTGCCCATCGGCAAGCGCATCGCAGAAGCGATGGGTGCAACCGATGTGAAAATCAGCCCCAAATTCGCACAGAGCAAGCACATCATGGGCGGCACCATCATGGGCAATGATGCGGCAAACTCGGTCGTCGATGCGGACTGTCGTGCGCATGACCATGAAAACCTGTTCATTCCGGGCGGCGGCGCGATGGCATCCACAGCCTGCGGCAACAGCACCATCACCATGGTCGCCCTTGCCATCAAGGCAGGCGACGCCATTGTCGACCAGATGCGGGGAGCATGATCATGAAAACTGCACACTCTCTCGCTCTCGCAGCCACGCTGGCAATCGGCACTCTGGCTCCATTGACAGCAAGCGCCCAGGAAGCCTCCAAGGAACTGATCGACAGGGGACGCTACCTCGCAACCGCGTCCGACTGTATCGCCTGTCACACCAACCACACCGGCGGCAAGCCGATGGCGGGTGGATTGCCGATGTCGTCTCCGGTCGGCACGATCATGTCGACCAACATCACGCCATCCAAGGCATTCGGAATCGGCAACTACACCGAAAAGCAGTTTGCCGATGCGGTTCGCAGAGGTGTTCGCGCCGATGGCGCCAATCTCTATCCGGCCATGCCCTACGTGTCCTATTCGGTAATGACCGATGAAGACATCCATGCGCTCTATGCCTATTTCATGCAGGGCGTCGATGCCGTGGAGGAGAAGGCACCCGAGACGAACCTGCCCTTCCCGATGAACATCAGAGCCTCGATGATGGGTTGGAACTTGCTGTTCCGCCCGAGCGAAACCCATGTCGATGATCCCAAGCAATCGGCTGAATGGAACCGCGGCAAGTATCTCGTGGAAGGCGCCGCACATTGCAGCACATGCCACACGCCACGCGGGCTTCTCATGCAGGAGCAGAAGAGCCTGAACTTGAGCGGTGGACAGGTAGGGCCATGGTTTGCGCCTGACATCACCTCCGACAAGGTTACGGGCATCGGCACTTGGAGCCAGCAGGATCTCGTTACCTATCTGAAAACCGGGCGTCTGGATAACAGGGCGCAGGCGGCAGGCAGCATGGCAGAAGCCATCGGCTACAGCTTCCAGCACCTGACCGATGCCGACCTCAACGCCATTGCGACCTATGTCCGCACGGTGCCTTCAGCACATGCGACAGCGGAAACGGGTGCTTCGCGCTTCTACAAGGGCACAGCAGGCAATGCGCTTGCTGGTTTCCGTGGCAAGCCCTATGCCGACGGCCTCAAGGGTGATGCGGCTGGCGCGCAGCTCTACAGCGCCAATTGCGCCTCCTGCCACGGCTATGATGCGGATGGCACGGCAGATGGTTATTATCCTAGTCTGTTCCACAATGCGGCAACGGCGGGCGATAATTCCAACAACCTCGTCGCGGCCATCCTTTACGGCGTAGACCGCCACACCGCCGAAGGCCACGCCTTCATGCCGCCCTTCGGCGATCAGGTGAATGCGGTCAACTCGCTGACCAATACTGAAGTCGCGTCGCTGTCCAACTTCATTTTGAAGAGCTATGGCAACGATAAGCTTGCGGTAACAGCAGACGATGTGCAGTCCATCCGGCAGGGTGGCCCAAGCTCGCCGCTCGTCACCTATGCCCGTATCGGTCTGGGTGCTGGCGCGACTGTGGCGGTGCTGGTGGTTTTAGGCCTGATCTTCTGGTTGCGCAGCAATCGCAAACGCTCACAGACAGCGTAATTATCAGATATCGAAACAGCGTGCGCCAATATTGGCGCGCGCTTTCATGCCGTGACCATGCGAACGTTCATTTTCGCGCTTTACGCGAAGGACAGAATTTTCAATATTCGGTCATCACTAGAAAGGTTGCGTCATGAATTATCACCTTGTTGCTGACTACACGGATGCCTATTCCAACGGCATTCACATTGCCGGTGGAGATCGCTGGCCTGCCGCTTGGGTCAAGCCTGCGGCGGACTATCGCGCGGCCATGTTGGCAAAGGGGCGGGCAAAGCTGGACGTTTCCTATGGGCCGGGTGAACGCAACGCCATGGATGTCTTCCTGCCGGAAGGCACGCCGCGCGGACTCGTCGTTTTCATTCACGGCGGCTTCTGGAAAAGCCTCGACCGGAGCTACTGGTCTCATTTCGCAAATGGCTGCGTTGAGCGCGGCTTTGCGGTGGCAATGCCATCCTACGATCTTTGCCCGGATGTTCGCATCACAGAGATCGGTCGCCAGATGGGTGCTGCTATTACAAAGGCGGCGGAAGAAATTGCTGGACCGATCATCGTCACCGGTCACTCTGCGGGAGGACATCTGTCGGCTCGCATGGTCAGCGCAGGATCTCCTTTGCCAACCGCCATTCTGGACCGCATTGAAATCGCCGCACCGATTTCGGGCCTGCATGATTTGCGCCCGCTGATGCGCAGCCAGCTCAATGAATCACTTCACATCGATGACGCAGAGGCGGCGGCTGAGAGCCCGGCGCTTTTGCGCCCGGTTGGCCATGCTCGCATCTGCGCCTGGGTGGGCGGCGCAGAGCGGCACGAGTTCATCCGTCAGAACGCGCTACTGGCCAACATCTGGACCGGGCTTGGCGCCGAAACATCGTGCTATGCCGAACCGAACCGCCACCATTTCGACGTGCTTGACGGCATGACGGACCCCAATCATCCCCTCACCCGCGCGCTTACCGACATTTGACGCACCGCATTGAGGGCTGAATCAAGAAGGGCGCGGAGAGTTCCACGCCCTTTTGCTCTTATCGAATAGCCTGATGCCGTTAGCCGCGGGAGGCAGCCACGGCGTCCAGTGCGCGTCCCAGCGCATCGAACATGTCATCGATCTGCTCAGCCGTGATGATCAAAGGCGGGCAGAAGCAGACGGCTTCGCCAACAGCACGGGCAATCACGCCCTCATGCTCCAGCGCCACTGTAACAGCCGCAGCAGCGTCTCCTGCCTTTGCATCGTTCCATGGCTTGATTTCCAGCGCGCCAAGCAGGCCAACACCGCGCGAGGAATGCGCAATCGGGTGCTTGGCCAACTCTGCCAGACGGGACAGGAATTTCTCCTCCAGCCGCGCAGCATTGCCGACCAGATCACGCTCCTGAATGATCTTTAGATTTTCCAGCCCAACAGCCGTCGCCACCGGATGGCCGGACGCGGTAAAGCCGTGACCGAAGACGCCGATGCGGTCGGATTCATCGGCTATGGGCTGATAAAAGCGGTCATTCATCAAAATGGCCGAGAGCGGCAGGTAGGAAGACGAAATCTGCTTCGACAGCACCAGCACATCCGGCTCGATGCCATAGGTCTGGCACGCAAACATATTGCCGGTGCGTCCAAAGCCGCAGATGACTTCATCGACAACGAGAAGAATGTCGTACTTCTTCAGAATGTCCTGCACGCCGGCCCAGTAACCGTCCGGCGGCACCAGCACGCCGCCTGCACCCATTACCGGTTCGCCCCAGAAAGCAGCGATGGTATCCGGGCCTTCCTTGAGGATCAGGTTTTCCAAATCCTTCAACATGCGCGCCGTGAAATCGACTTCGCTTTCACCGGCCTCACCGAAATGAACATAGGACGGGCAGGAGGTGTGGATCATCCGGTCGAGCGGCAGATCGAAGCTTTCATGGTTGCGCGGCAGACCGGTGATGGAGCCTGCGGCAATGGTCACACCATGATAGCCCTTGATGCGACCGATGATCTTCTTCTTGTCCTTCTTGCCGAGAGCGTTGGAGCGATACCACACCATTTTGCAGGCGAGGTCGTTTGCTTCAGAACCCGACGAGGTGAAATGGACCTTTGACATCGGCACCGGCGCGAGCTTGATCAGCATTTCGGACAGGTCGATGGACGGTGCATGCGTCTTATAGGCAAAGGTGTGGTAATAGGGCAGCTTCTCCATCTGCGCCTTGGCCACTTCCGCCAGCCGCTTTTCACCGAAGCCGATTGCGACCGACCACAGACCCGCAAGGCCTTCGATATAGCGCTTGCCGTTATTGTCGAAGACGTAAATGCCCTCACCGGATTCGATGACCAGACCACCGGTCTTTTCGTATTTCCTCAGATTCACGTTCGGATGCATCTGATAGGCAATATCGCGGCCTTCGATGGAATTCGGCATAATGTTCACAAGCTTGCTCCTACGTTCCCTGTTATTGCAGCTCAAACCTTTGGTCTGGAACTGTATCCGTGCTTTGACTGGCATCCACCTGACACCCGTGACTACATGCTATCGTCTGCTCTTTGCTTCACAAGCCATTTCTTAGCGAGATAATAGGAGGTCGCAATCGGCGAGCGCCGGAAGCTACCGCAAGACGCGCAAAACGATAAAGGGCGGATCAGAACAATCTTGCTCACGCCAAAAAATCCTTCCGCGAGAACCAAAAAGCGGCAGCGAGTGCAGAAAATAATATTCTGAAATCAGCATTCTAAGAGAAATCTATCTTCCGGCAGAGTTTCACCTTTCGAAAAGAAATTCTAAACAGGCGATAGAATTTAGTCGTTGGACCCCTCCCGATACGCTGCATATCGTCTCCTCAACAACAAGGTGAAAGGGGAATATCGATATGAAGTGCATCTCCATGAAAGTCCTTTCTGCTACTTTATTCGCGGCGACAATGCTGTCGGGAGCTTATGCAAGCGCTGCGGAAATCACCGTCATGGGCTACCGCGGCCCGTTCGAAGAAAACTACATGAAAGCCGTCGTCCAGCCCTTCATGAAGGCTCATCCCGATATCAAGGTGAACTATTACGGCGTGCAGAACGCAGCCACATCGCTCGGTAATATGCGCGCTCAAAGAGATGCGCCGCAGGTGAACGCCGTTATCTACGACCTTTCGGTCGCCAAGATCGCAAAGGAAGAAGGTCTCGTCGCAGAACTCGACACAGCCAAAACTCCGAACTACGCCGATCTCTTCGATATCGGCAAGGAGCTTGGCGGTGCCGCCATTCCGCTGACCTATGATACTTTGACGCTGATTTATAACAGCAAGGCTTTCCCCACCCCACCGGTCAGCTGGGAAGCGCTGTGGGATAAAAAGCAGGCAGGCAAAGTCATTCTGCCAGCGCAGGGTGGCGGTGACATTCAGGCCATCGTGCTGACAATCATCGCCAACCGTCTGGCGGGCGAAGAAGATTACAAGAAAACCATTGATCCCGGCGTTGAGAAGCTGGTGGAACTGGCACCGCGCGTTCAGACTTGGGAGCCCAAGCCCGATGCCTATACGCTGATTGCCAACGGTACTGCCACGGTTTCAATCGGCTGGAACGCACGCTCGCAATTCTATTTCGATCAGACGGAAGGCCGTCTGAATTCGATTGCCCCTGCGGAAGGCACCGCGTCGCAGATCAACGTTATCAGCGCCATCGAAAAGGCGTCCGAAGCCGAGGCAACGCAGACCTTCATCAACTACGCGATTGGGCCGGAAGCACAGGCAGCCTTTGCCAAGGCTATGTTCTACGCCCCCACCAACAAAAAGGCGGAGGTAGACGAGGCCACGGCCAAGCGCATTCCGATGATGGACCCGGCGCAGCAGGAAAAGCTCATCAAGGTCGACTGGATGACCATTGGCGAGATGCGCGATGATCTCCTTCAGCCATGGCGCCGCAAGATCATTCCAGCGGGTCGCTAAGACCTGAAAGCTGGAAGCGCGCTGCTCTTTACCAACATGACATTGGTTCGATGACCGCAACGCGTGCCCGCACGCGATTGCAGCCACGTCCCTAGCGTTTGGCAGCGCGTTTCCCTCCCACGATGACGACCTCAATCCGCGGATGGTGACGACATGTATACGCAACAACGACAGCTGGATGATCAGGCCGCCTCGCCCGCCGGTGATCAGACCTTTCTCAAACTTGAGGGCGTGACCAAACGGTACGGCGTCGATTATCTGGCGGTCGATGATCTCGCCATCGACGTTCCCAAGGGCAAACTTCTTGGACTTCTGGGACCTTCAGGATGCGGCAAGTCCACGACCTTGCGCATGATCGCAGGCCTGCTGGACATCACCAAAGGGAAAATCTCGATTGACGGCGACGATATTTCCCACAAGCCACCGCATAAGCGCGACATTGGTCTCGTCTTTCAGAATTACGCCCTGTTTCCGCACATGACGGTGGCGGAGAATGTGGCTTTCGGTCTCGAAATGCGCGGCATATCCCGCATCGAGGCGCGGGACCGCGTGGAAGAGGCGCTGGAAATGGTGCGGCTGCCCGGTTACGGCAGCCGCAAACCCAAGGAAATGTCCGGCGGCCAGCAGCAACGTGTGGCACTAGCCCGCGCCCTTGTCATCCGCCCGCGCCTTCTTCTTCTCGACGAACCGCTTTCCAACCTCGATGCCAAATTGCGCGACGATATGCGCATCGAAATCCGGGAAATTCAGCAACGCCTGCAAATCACCACCGTCTTCGTGACCCACGATCAGGTGGAAGCGCTGACCATGTGTGATTTTGTCGGTGTGATGCACCGTGGCAAGCTTGCGCAACTCGGCACGCCAGAAGACATCTATGAGCGCCCGGCCGATCTGTTCGTCGCCAATTTCGTCGGCCGCACCAATGTTCTAGATTGCGAGATCGAAGCGCTCGACCGCGTGCGGATCGGCGGCTCCGTCTACCCTTGCAAGACGCAAGGGCTGACATCGGGCAAAGCCAAAGCCGCCATTCGCCCCCACCGCATAAGCCTGACGCCAAGCCGCGACCGCAGCCTCGTCAGCATTGCGACCAACTCCACGCACGGCAAGGTCGTGCGCGTGACCTATATCGGCGACGTCGTGCAATATGACGTCGATATCGGCGGCAACATTCTGACCACCGAAGTGCATACGGCCAGTGCAGGTCACAGCTTCCAGAGTGGCGAGAAACTTCTCTGTGAGTGGAAGCCGCAAGACATGCAAGTTTTCGGGAGCTGACCCATGGCAACCGTAACCGACACTTTTCCAATTACCCAGGCACCGACGCGCAAACGAACGTTTCCGTTTCTGATCATCGCTCTGCTGTTACCGATGGCGATCATAAACTTCATCGCCTTCGTGCTGCCCGTTGCAAGGCTGGCGATGATATCCTTCATCGAAAGCCGAAGCGGCGGCGTGCTGACGAACAACTACACGCTGGAAAACTACGTCGATTTCTTCACCGACAGTTTCAGCATCGAGCTTATCTCCAACTCCCTGATCCTGGGTTTTGGCGTGACCTGCATCACGCTCTGCTGCGCCTATCCGATTGCACTGTTTCTGCACAGGGTTTCGCCCAAATGGCGCAACATGCTGTTCGTCATCACCGTGTCGCCGCTTCTCGTCAGCAGCGTTGTGCGCACCTATGGCTGGATGGTCATTCTGGGAGATCAGGGCGTGGTCAACGGCATATTGATGTCATCGGGCATCATCGACAGCCCCTTGCGCCTGACCAACAACACGCTGGGCGTCTTTATCGGCATGGTCGAAGTGCTCATTCCCTATATGGCACTGTCGCTGATCGCTGGCTTTGGTCGTCTGGAAAATGTCTATGAGGAAGCGGCAGCCTCTCTTGGGGCCAACAGCTGGACCCGCTTTCGCCGTGTCATTCTTCCGCTGACGGCACCCGGCATCGCCCTTGGTTGCCTCCTCTGCTTCGTCCTTTCCATCAGTTCCTTCATCACGCCGAAGCTTCTGGGCGGTGGGCGCGTATTCCTGCTGGCCACTGAAATCTACGATCAGGCCGTCATCCAGCTGGAATGGCCAACCGCTGCGGCGATCTCCGTCATCGTCCTCATCATTTTCGGCATCGCCCTTGCCGTCTACTCCCGCGTCGTCAAGCGCTTCGACTAGGAAGGAAATTGATATGATCGGCCAATTGAGCATTCCGTTCCGGCTTCTCGTCGCCAGCATCTATCTCTTCCTGCTGGCTCCCATTCTAATCGTGCTGCCACTGTCCTTCAGCAATGACAGCTACATGACCTTCCCACCGGAAAGCTGGGGCATCCGCTGGTATGTGGCGATGTTCAGCCACAGCGGTTTCATCAACGCGCTCTGGATCAGCCTCACAATTGCGGTCACCGTCACGGTGCTGGGACTGGCAGCCGGTGTGCCTGCGGCCTTTGCCATCCGCCGCCGGAAATTCATTGGCCGGGAGTTTCTGCTGAACCTCTTCACAGCGCCCCTGCTTCTGCCATCCATCGTGCTTGGCCTCGCCATTCTCTTGGTGTTCGTTCAGGCACGGTTGCTCGGCACATATACGGGCCTGATCATCGCGCATTTGATCATCACCACACCCTATGTGATCCGCATCATGCTGACGGCGTTCTCCACCCTGCCGCCATCCGTGGAAGAAGCGGCGACCATGCTCGGCGCTTCCCCATTCACCGTCGTGCGCCGCATCACACTGCCTTTGATGATGCCCGGTTTCATCGCCAGTGCCGCACTCTCCTTTCTCCTTTCCTTTGACGAGGTGGTTATCTCGCTGTTCATCACCGGTCCGCGCCTGCGCACTCTGCCAGTGGAAATCTTCGACTATGTGGAGAGCCAGACCGACCCGATGACCGCCGCCGTTTCGGTCGTTCTCGTGGCCGCCACCCTTGCCATCATCTTCCTCATCGAACGCACGCTCGGCCTTTCCAAGACCGTCGGCAAATAACGACTTTGCAATGGAGACTTCTGACATGGACAATATCGCGCTCTGGATGTCGCAACCGCATTTCGGCTTTCTGGAAATCGCAAAGACCTGCGGCGTCAAGCAACTGGTGATCGAGTTGGAACACGGCACGTTCGATCTTGCCACGCTCGATCAGTTTCTGGCCTTTTCCAAATCGCTGGGCATCCCGACCCTGACCAAAGTCATCGCGCCGACGACGGAAGCCATTCAGCAGGCGCTCGATTTCGGCTCCGATGGCGTTATCCTTCCTCACATTCTCGGCGTCGATCATGCGCGGGAGGTGACGAAAGCGGCAAAATATCCGCTGCTGGGTATCCGCTCCTATGCCGGTGGCCGCGTCTTTGGCTATGCCCGCCCCTCTTCCGATGCCTTCGAGGCCGAGAACAAGCGGACCAAGTGCTATGCCATGATCGAAACGGCAGAAAGCCTGGCCGACGTCGAAAAGATCATCGCGCTCGATACAGTCGATGGGCTGTTCCCCGGACCATCCGATCTGGCACTGGCCTGCGGTCGTGGCGCCTATGCGTTCAACGATGCGGATCGCAAGGACCTGTCCCGCATTGCCCGCGCCGCGCGTGAAGCAGGCAAAAGCTGGGTCATGCCAGCCTGGACACCAGCAGAGCGGACCTTTGCGCTCGAAGAAGGCGCAGAAATGCTGGTTGTCGCCACCCAGACCATGACGCTGCGCGCAGGCATCATGTCCACCATCAATGCACTCAAGCAGGAAAAGATCGTCGCCTGATGGCGGTCGACACAACCGGAGGGAAATCCATGAAAATCAGCCTTATCCAGACCAACCCACAAAAAGACCGCGACGCCAACCTGAAGATCACCCGCGACCTGATGACGGAAGCGCTTAAAGCCGACCAGCCGGACCTCATCGTTCTGCCGGAGTATTTCGAGGTTTATGGCACAACGACAGAAGAAAAACTGGCGCTTGCCGAACCCGCCGGTGGAGCCGCCTACACCATGGCGCAGAACTTCGCCCGCGAGAACAAGGTGTTCGTCCATGCTGGCACCATCATGGAAAAGGTCGAGGGTGAGAACCGTATCTACAACACCAGCTTCGTGTTCGACCGCGAGGGCAAGCAAGTCGCAGCCTATCGCAAGATACATATGTTCGACATCGTCGCACCCGATGGTACGGCCTATAAGGAATCGGCAACCGTCAAGCCGGGCGAAGACATCGTCACCTATGAGATAGACGGCATGAAGGTGGGTTGCGCGATCTGCTATGACATCCGCTTTTTCGAACTCTTCCTGCAATTGGAAAAAGCAGGCTGCGACATCATCGTGCTGCCCGCCGCTTTCACGCTTCAAACCGGCAAGGACCATTGGGAAGTTCTGGCCCGCGCACGCGCCATCGAAACGCAAACCTATTTCGTTGCCTGCGGCCAGACCGGCAGCGTCACCGTCAATGGTGAAAAGCGGGCCTGCTACGGCCACTCGCTGGTCTGCGACCCCTGGGGCCACACGATTGCCCGCGCGTCGGATCCGGTCGGTTACGTCACAGCCCGCATCGATACAAAGGAAATTGCGCGGGTCCGCAATCTCATCCCCATGACCCAGCATCGCCGTCTGGCCTGCGCTTAAAGGAGGTTCGATCATGTACGTCATCAAGGACATGCCGGAACAGGTTCCACAGGAAGACCTTGATCTCTTGAGTGGTGTGGAGACGGCAACCGTAGGCCACTGGCGTCTGCTCGGCTTCATGGATCGCCAGATCCAGCCGCTGCTTCCCGGTCGTCGCGTGGTGGGCACCGCGGTCACGCTGGCCATCGCAGGCCCGGATTCCACGCTGTTGCACCACGCCACCGGGCAGTTGCGACCGGGGGATATTCTCGTTGTGGACCGCTTGGGCGACGACAAATATGCCTGCTGGGGTGGTGGGGTAACCGTTGCGGCCAAGGCGGCCGGAGCGGTTGCCGGGATTGTGGATGGTCCGTGCACCGATCTCACCGAAATTCAGGATTCCGATTTTCCAATGTGGTCGCGTGGCCTCTCGCCCATCACAACCCGGCTTTACGATCTCGGTGGCGGCTTCAACATTCCCGTCAGCTGCGGCGGTGCCGTCGTCATGCCGGGGGACGCAATCCTTGCCGATGAGAGCGGCGTGCTGGTTATTCCGCGTGATGAGGTGCGGGCTGTTTCCGAAGAGGCACTAAAACGTCAGGAAACCGGCAAGAAGCGCGAAGCCAGCGTTCGCGACAAAGTGCAGAAACTCGGTGACATGACCGGTGCCAGCGCCAAGGTTCTGGCAAAGCTTGCCTGATGATTTTCAACGATGCGGTCCGGGCATATCGTCCGGGCCGCATCGTTACGACGATTTCACAAACTCTACCGACCCGACGTTGTCATATTGCCCCTGCGGTGTAACGTGGTGACTGGGAACATAGTCTGTAAAAAACAGCAGCTTCCGACAATTCTTGCGCCACTTCGCACGATTTTGTCGAAAAACGGTGGGGCGCTTTCACGCAATGAATATTCGTTTTCTGGAGACAGTAGTCTGGCTTGCCGAACTGAGAAGTTTTCGCGTCACAGCCGACCGCATGAACATCACACCAGCCGCTATTTCCAACCGAATTTCGGCCATGGAACAGGAACTCGGCATCCGGCTTTTCGAGCGCGATACGCGCGATGTGCATCTGACGCGTGAAGGGCGCGCTTTCGTCTCGGGCGCACGGGATATCATCACCCGCTACAATCGCCTGGTCTCTGACGTTGCTCCGCCGGAAACACTAGAGGGCACCATCCGCATCGGTCTCGTTCCCTCAATGGCGCTGGCTATCCTTCCCGGCATCATGGAAACGCTCCGGCAACGGTTCCCGCGCGTCCGCGTGGCTGTGACCACGGACGCGTCGCAGACAATTCTTTCCAAACTGGAAAAGCGGGAACTGGATATCATTCTGGGTTTCCACGGCACGCAGGTGGAAAAATACCGGATCGTTGATCTCTGCACGCTCGGCATGTTTTGGATTGCCAACAGCGCTTTCCCCGCCGACGAAGACAATATGAGCCGCGCCGACCTGATGCTGCACCCGATCATTTCCTACGAAGTCGGAACGCAGGCCTACAAGCGTATGGTCGAATATCTGCCGACCAACTCCTTCGGGCAGGGCGTGGTGCACTACTCCAACTCGCTTGCGACGACGATCAGCATGGTGGCGGCAGGCATCGGCATTTCAGTTTTGCCGCCCATCGTCATCCAGAATGAACTCAGGCTCGGCACGCTCAAAGTGCTGAATGTCCGCCACCCGTTTCCGGCAACGGACTATTTTGCCGTCTATCTGGAAAATCCGTCGTCCCGCCTCTCACCGCTGATCGCGTCCATAGCAGCCGAAGTGGCTGCCGACTTCTGCTCGCTTTATGACAATGCACTCGCGGTTCACCTGTGAACCGATCACTCCATCACATGTCACAAACAAATAAGCACCACGCCTGAAACAGGCGTGGTGCGCTGATGCTGATTGTTGATACCATCAGGCCGTCTGAGGGAGGTCGACTTCGAATTCGCGCACGATCTGCTCTTCGGCGGCCTTTGGATCGCGGTTGGCCAGTTCGGCTTTCGCTGGATCGAACTCGTTGCACAGCTTGGCAGTCACCACAGTCGCCACGCAGTTGCCGACGACGTTGCAGGTCGCGACCGCCATGGACATGAAGCGGTATACGCCAAATAGCAAGGCTAGGCCTTCGACGGGTATGAAGCCGGATGCGGTAACAGTGGCGGCGAAGACAACGAAGGTGCCACCGGATACGGTTGCCGCACCTTTGGATGTCAGCAGCATGATGGCCATCAGTGTGCCCAGCTGCGTCCAGCTTATGCTGATGCCATAGGCATGGCTCAAGAAGACAACACCCATACCCATGTAGATGGACGTGCCATCGAGATTGAAAGCATAGCCCGTGGGCATCACCAGACCGACCGTCTGCTTGGATGCGCCGTAGCCGGGAAGCTTCTCAAGCAGTTTCGGCAAGACGCTTTCGGACGAGGCCGTGCCAAGAACGACGATGATCTCGTCTTTGATATAGCGCAGCAGACCAAGGAGGTTGATCTTGAAGATGGCGCAGACGGTTCCCAACACTATCGCAATAAAGGCGATGATCGTCAGGTAGAAACTCAGGACGAGCCAGGCCAGCGCAATCAGGACGTCCGTGCCGTTGGCGCCAACGGCATAAGCGACGGCGCCGAAGGTGCCGATAGGCGCAAGCTTCATGATGAGATGAATGAATTCGAAGAATGCCGTGGAGATTGTTGCCAGACCGCTTTCGATTGGTGCGCGTTTCGCGGGCTTCAGAGACAGCAAGGCAGCACCGAAAATGATGGCGATGACGAGGACCTGAAGAAGCTCACCCTTGGCAAAAGCTCCCATGAAATTGTCAGGGAAAACATTGAGGAAAAACTGGCTGAACGTCGTGTGCGAGTCTGCCGCTTTCTGTGCCGCGTCGGCAGCACCCTTGGCTGCGCCCGCAGAAGCTGTTGTCTGGCCCATGCCAATACCGACGTCGAAGAGATAGGCAGCGGCGAGGCCGAACACGATTGCGATCGTCGAGATGATCTCGAAATAGACCGTCGCGATCAGGCCGACTTTTCCGACGCGTTTGAAGTCACCGGCAGCAGCGATACCCGCGACAACCGTCAAGAAAACAAGGGGTGCAACTGCGGTCTTGATCAGGCGCAGAAAGATGTCGCCGAGCAGCTTCAGAGATGCGCCGAATTCTGGCCAGATAAGCCCGACGAGAATGCCCAGCACCATGCCGATAACGACCTGGAAGCCGAGCCCACGCCACAGCGCAGGTTTTGGTTTGGGCGATGCTGTACCAGCATGCGGATGCGAAACATCAGTCATGAGTGTCCTCCCGCGCAATACCCTCCCGGCATGCGCACTGTAAATTTTAATGGATGAAGGGTGCAGCGGAAAGCAGCACCCTTGATGTGCTGAAATCAGCGACCGTCGACGGCGCGATCAACCATCTCACCACTCAGGCCGAGATAGTTTGCCGGATCACAAGCACGATCGATCGCTTCAGCTCCGCCAAGCGCTGATACCACTTCGGCGTTTTCCTTGAGCAGGTCGGCAAGCATGCCGCCGCCTTCGATTGCCTTGCGGCAGGCTTCGTAAACCACGTCATGCGCGTGTTGACGCCCCAGCTTTGGAGCTGCTGCCATCATCACCGCTTCGGCGACGATCAGACCCTTGGTCAGATTGAGGTTCTCGCGCATGCGTGCCTCATGGACCACGAGACCATCGAGCATATATCTGGCGTTTGCCAGGGCTGAAGCGGTGAGAATAAAGCTTTCTGGAACAGCGATCCACTCGAGATGCCAAGGGCCGGTCGCACGTTCGAAATCGTGGATCATGCCGTCGAGCATCGTCGCGACCTGCTGGCGAACAGATTTGGCCGCGGCGAGAATGAGCTCGCTCGAAATCGGATTGCGCTTCTGCGGCATGGTGGACGATGCGCCACGGCCCGGAACGAAAGGTTCCGAAACTTCGCCGAATTCGGTCGACATCATCATCATGACATCAGTGGCGATCTTTGCCAGCGAGCCGGTTACCAGACCAAGGAATGTCACGACTTCCGCGATACCGTCACGGGCAACGTGCCATGTGGCTGGTGGTTGCGCCAGATCGAGTTCATTGCAGAACTCGGCCTGCATTTCGAGACCGCCCTTGCCGATGGAGGCAAGCGTTCCAGCGGCACCGGCGAATTCACCGAAAAGCACACGGCTGCGAAGCTGCTGCAAGCGCTCGGCATGTCTGTCGAGTGGCGCCAGCCATACAGCAACCTTGTAACCGAAAGTAACGGGAAGCGCCTGCTGAAGATGCGTGCGGCCCGCCATTGGCGTATCACGGTATTTCTTGGCCAAGCCGACGAGAATGCCGCGCAACGCCTCGATGTCCGCATCGATGATATCCAGCGCGGCACGGATCTGAAGGATATTGGCGGTGTCCATGATATCCTGGGTGGTCGCACCCCAGTGCACATAACCACCTGCATCACCGGCGGCGTCAGCCAATTGATGCACCAGCGGGAGGATTGGATATCCAACGATTTCCGTTTCGTGACGAAGGCGGTCGTAATCGATCTCGATCGCGCGTGAGGCGGCGTCGATCTTGGCACCGGCTTCGGCTGGAATGGCGCCGAGTTTGGCCTGCGCCCGCGCAAGCGCAGCCTCTGCTTCCAGATAGCGGCCAACGAGCGATGTGTCGGAAAAAACGTTGCGCATTGCTTCCGTTCCGAACATATCCCGGAATAGCAATGAATCGAATACAGTGCTGGACATAAGCATTCCTCCCTTTTGTTCGAACAAAACATATTGTACGAACAATGTCAATCGATCTGCAGGAGCGATCATGAAGAAGCGATACGAGCAGGTGGCGAGAACACTCACAGAACGCGTAGCCGATGGCGTTTACCCGCTTGGCTCGACACTGCCGAGTGAGCCTGCTCTGGCGGAAGAACTTGGCGTCAGCCGCTCGACCGTGCGGGCGGCATTGTCCGAGCTGCAACAGCTGGGAATGGTCAGCCGCCGCCCGTCTTTAGGCACGCGCGTCGATTCCATTCGCCCGGTCGGCAGCAGTGGTGGATACGCGCAGACAATCGAAACCATCGATGCTCTCGTTCAATATGCAGCCAAAACTCGCCGAACGATTCTGGACATTGTCGATATTGTTGCGGATGACGTTCTGGCAAAAAAGCTGGATGTTCGTGCTGGCAGCAGATGGTTGCGCGTCTCCCATCTAAGACGTGACCCTACGGATATGTCCAAGCCACCTATCTGTTACACCGAGGTCTATATAGACGCGCGATATACAGAAGCGCTGAAGGAGCGGGTTCGGGATTACCCCGGTGCCTATTCAGAAATCATCGAGGAAGTATCGGGACGGCGTGTCGTGGAAATCGAGCAGACATTGTCCGCATCCGCAATTACAACCGAGACAGCCGAGAAACTCCAGGCTTTAGCAGGCCACCCCGCTCTGGAAATAACACGCCGCTATTACTTTGCAGGCAACGATCTTGCAGAGGTGACCGTCAGCGTTCATCCGGCAGACCGGTTTCAATATACGTCCCGGCTGAAGCGGGTGGAGAGTGTGTAGCACCCGGCAGGTCTGCGGCTGAACTTAGTATCCAGGCACAATACGTCCGAGGATTTACCTAACTTTACAATCTCCTGACCGCACTTAACGTTGGCTCGAATAGCTTGCGATGAGCCGACTTTGACACGGGAAAGGGTGCCCGCCCCCCATCCGTTAAAAGCCTGCGGCTGGCTCTGATCGCCAGAGAGCCCTACGAGTGCCAAGAGCTCCCCCAGCTGGTCACTCGTGGGGCTTGAGTCGGTCGTCGCTTTATTGAACCACTGGAGGTTTGAGCGCGTGACATATCTGCACCCGGCAAAAGACGTGAAAAGCAGCGGCAAGATGTACCCTGTATCACCGAAAATCATCACCGCGGCATTGGCGCTGTTGGCGACACTCCTCGCTCTGCCGCCTCTTTTCTTAGAGTTGACGACACCACGCTTCGTCGGGTTGCTGGCTGGCGCAAACTTTTTGGCGCTCCAGTTTGGAATGTTTTGGCGCCTGCTGAAAAACAGTGCGGCCCACCGCCTACTTCATAGTCGCGGCAATCGGGTAACAGATTAAATGCAAAACGCTGACATTGAGCCGAGGCTTCTCGAACATCATCGTGACATTCCGTCATCGCTTGCAAAAAGCCCGCCGTCTTTTTCGGCCTTCTCATATTTCAATATCGGCTCTCATCTTCGTGCACATGGCATGAGGCTGCTGATCAGTAGCGCACTTGTCTGCGTGCTGGCGGGCTGCACGAATGTCGCGGTTGCGCCGCCACAGATCGAGACACCAAGTAAATTCGCCTATGCAGCATCGGAGACCAAAGCGCGATCCATTCAGAAAAACTGGTGGGCGGCTTTCGATGACAAGGCGCTATCGCGCTACATCGAGAAGGGGCTTGCCCAAAGCCCGCAACTTCAGCAGGCGACAGCAAAGGTCGATCAGGCGAAAGCGAATGTCGGCCTGGGGAATTCCAGCCTCTTCCCATCCCTCTCCACAGGCGCTGGTGTTGCGCGAGGCGATAAATACGGCTTCGGCACTTCGCAAAGCAGCAAATACAGCACCTTGTCCACGGACTGGACGGTCGATCTCTTCGGCGGTGTACGTGCAAAGAAACGCGCTGCAGAAGCAGATTTGGCGTCAGCTTTGTCATCAAGAGACCAGACCGAGGATAATCTCGTTTCTGCAATCGCGTCAGCCTATGTTGATATACGATATTATCAGGCGCGAATTGCGATAGCCCGTTCTACCGTGGCCAACCGAGAGAAGAACCTGAAATCGGTGGACGACAGTCTCGATGCAGGCAACGCTTCGAAAATACAGGTCGTGAATGGACGGCAGCTTGTCGCCCAGGCTGAGGCGACTCTACCTTCGCTCGAAGTTCAGCTTGATTCATCCATTGCAACCCTTGCCGAACAGGTTGGAGACTCGGTCAGCCACGTCAAAGCGGATGTCGCACGCTCCACTGGGCAACCGGTGGCACGTTACAGGATCGGCACCGGTGTTCCGGCAAATGTTATCCGTAACCGTCCAGATGTCAGAATGGCAGAAAGCAATTTCGCCTCGGCAGCAGAAAGCGTTGGGGTTGCCAAAGCTGCCTTCTATCCTAGCCTCGATCTATCCGGCTATCTGACTCCGACGCAGATCCTCGAGACGGGCCACGTCAATGTTTGGCTGATTTCCGCCGCTTTGAGCGCGCCACTCTTTGATGGTGGAAAGAACAAGTCAAACCTCGCCAATGCGAATGCGAAGCTTGAAGAAGCGCGTGGTGCTTGGCGTGCAGCCGTATTGACCGGCATCACCGATATCGAAAAGGCCCTGGCTGCGTACAATAAAGACGGCGCCAATATCGCCGCCCAGCGAAAGCTGGTGGCGACGTCGAAGGAAACCGTCGAAATGGGCCGAACGAGTTTCCAGCTTGGAGCAGATCCCATCTCGATTGTGCTCAATTCGGAAAAGGATTATCTCACCGCGCAAGAAGGTCATGCCGACGCGGTCAGGCAGCAGGCCCTGCATTATATCACCCTGTGCAAAGCGGCTCCGGCAGAGCGGCCTGATCACTTGCTCGAAGTGCGAAACACAGAAATCGCCCTCGCGAAGAAATAGACTTCGCGCCCTTAGCTCGGATCAACGCCTACCTGGCGCTTGCCAGATGTGGCCCTTCACGGACATCTGTAACCGCAGGCTTGGATGAATCGATCTCACGACTCCAGCCACCGCCAAGCGCTTTGTTAAGCGAGATGTAGTAGGTCGCGACATCGGACCGTGTTTCGATCAAATCCTCTTCGACCGAGTAAAGCGACCGTTCCGTGTCCAGCAGACTGAAGAGGTCGCTATCGCCCGTTTTGTTCAGTTCGGTCGAAACCTGTAAAGTGTGTCGATATCGCTGCGCCGAAACGGCAAGCCTCGACTGACGAATTCTGGACTGATTGACTGCTACGATGGCGTTTTGAACGTCTTCCATGGCGGACAGGACAGCGGATTGATAGGCAAAATAGTATTGGTCGCGCTGCGCCTTCGCGACATCGACGGCAGCCTGTAACTTGCCACCTTGGAATAGCGGTATGTTGATGCTTGGACCTATCGACCAGCCGATTGTCGATTTCCTACCGATATCGCTCAAACTCCCGCCCGACGTATCGATGGACCCGGATAGCGAAATAGAAGGATATCGGTTGGCCTGCGCCTGACCGATTCGTGCCGTGTATTGCGCCAGTTCGCGCTCTGCCTCACGAATATCCGGTCTGTTGACCAGAATATCGGCCGGTATTCCCGTCGAGGTCGATGCAGGTGGTGACGGTATCTTGCGCTTCTTTCCCAAGACGGCATCGAGCGCCGATGGCGGCTGACCCGTGAGCACACTCACCCGATGCACATACTGCGCGTAGGAAATTTTATAGGAAGGGATATCTGCTTCCGTATAAGCGGCTTGCGCTTCGGCCTTGGTAACATCCCCCATGGTCGCGTAGCCTTCGTCCAGCAGTTTCTTCGTCAACTGTACCGTTTGGCGCTGTGATCTCGATGATCGTTCAGCCAGATCAACCAACTCCTGATATTCCCGCGCCTGAACGTAATAGGCCGCAACATCGCCAATCAGAGTCACCAGAGTATCTTGCAAGGCTTCTTCGGTGGCCTGCTCGCCAAATCTGGCCGCTTCGATCCCGCGCCTGTTTTTGCCAAACAAGTCGAGTTCCCAACTCGAGTCGAATCCCGCCTGAAATTGGCTTGATGTCGAGGCGCTTTGATCGGTGCTGGCTGCGGTTTTGGCACGGGTCGCAGAAGCTGAAGACGAGACGGTGGGGAATAGCCCTCCGACCTGCTCTCGCGTCGTCGCACGCGCCTCGCGAATTTTCGCTTTCGCAACCGCCACATCCAGATTGTCCTGCACGGCCCGGGCGACAAGATCGTCCAGCACGGGATCATCGAGCCGTTTCCACCACTCATGTAACTGTGGCGCTTTGACAGGTGACTTATCCTTCGAACTCCACTTTGCGGGCATCGAAAGAGACGGTTTTTGATAATCGGGGCCGACGACACATCCCGTGAGCATCGACGTCACAAGCAGGAGTGAAACGCGACGATAAAGGTGGAAGGTGCGTGGTCTGGAGGATGTTTCCCGATCAATGGTCAGCAAGGCAAGGCTCCCTATAGACAATGATCACCATCCATAGAGAGCCAAACGTTAAGCGCTGTAAACGACCTGTAAAGTTGAGTAAATGTAAGTTTCGTGGCCTGTGCCGTGAACACGCTGGATCACCGCATGACGAACGGACCGGCGGCTTCATAAAGGCCGATCCGAAACGACCATGGCAATTCAGTCAACGTGAAGCAAGCACCGGAAGCCTTAAAAGAGTTGTCGGCATGCCTTTGCAATTCTGGCCATGGCTTCCTTCAACTCCGCTTCTGATGTCGCATAGGAAATGCGGAAATATGGGGAGAGGCCAAAGGCCGAACCGGGAACAACGGCAACGTGCGCCTCTTCCAAAAGATAATCGGTGAAATCGCTGTCTGCTTCGATCCGTTTGCCTTTCGGTGTCATCTTGCCGATGAGGCCCTTGCAGCCTGCGAAAGTGTAAAAGGAACCTTCCGGAACACGGCAATCGATGCCGTCGATGGCATTCAGTGCAGAAACCACGAGATCGCGCCGCGCCTGAAAGCTCGTCCGACGCTCTTTCAGAAAATCCTGCGGCCCGTTCAGCGCTTCGATGGAGGCTGCCTGACCGACCGAGGAGGGGCAAGAGGTGGCCTGGCTCTGGATCACCGCCATGGCCTTGATCAGAGCTTTTGGCCCGCCAGCATAACCGATGCGCCAGCCTGTCATAGCATAGGCTTTGGAAACACCGTTGATCGTCAGCGTCCGCTCCTTCAAAGCCGGCTCCAGCGCGACCGGGGTGACGAAGTCGAAATCGTCATAGACGATATGCTCATACATATCATCGACCATCAGCCAGACATGCGGATGCTGCAACAGAACATCGAGAAGCGGTCTGTAGTCCGCGGCGCTATAAGCAGCGCCTGACGGATTGGATGGTGAATTGAGCAACACCCAGCGCGTCTTCGGTGTGATCGCTTTTTCCAGCTGATCCGCCTTCAGTCGAAACCCTGCCTCGGCGTCACAAGGGATCAACACCGGCACCCCGCCGCAGATTTCCACGATATCTGAATAAGAGGTCCAATAGGGTGTAGGAATGATGACCTCATCGCCCGGATCGATGCTGGCCATGAAAGCATTGAACAGGATTTGCTTGGCACCCGTTCCAACCGTGATTTCGTCCAGAGCGTAATCGACGCGGTTCTCGCGGCGGAATTTTCCTGCGATTGCCTTTTTCAATTCCGGCGAGCCATCGAGGGCGGTGTATTTCGTCTCGCCGCGGTCGATGGCTGCCTTGGCGGCTTGCTTGACGTTTTCAGGCGTATCGAAATCCGGCTCACCCGCTCCCAGAATGATGATCGGCAGGCCATCACGCTTCATCGCAGCGGCGCGTGCGCCTATCTGCAAAATTTTTGATACACCGATTGAGGCGATCCGCAAGGCAGGCCGAAACGCAGCATTTTCGATTTTCGTTTGCACATTCATGAGCTTTACTCGATTGGGCGGCCGTGCCGCTAGAAGTTGACAGTTCCAAGCGGTGCAGGCGACGTCATCGCCTTCAAACCAGCCGCCAAGCGGCGAACCTCTTGCGGCGTGTATTTGTCGTAGAAACTCTGGTTCTTGCGGCCAAGCGCGTGCTCGGCGCTGAAACTTCCGCCAAAATCCTCGACGGCGATCTTGAACACCCACTCTCTGAGAGAATGTTCGAAGCCAGTGTCCGCCAGTCTCTGATCATCTTTCGCGACCACGAGATTGAAGTGCACGCCGCCATCGCCAATGTGGCCGAAGTCGCAGATCGTGACGCCCGGAAAAGCCTGCGGCATCTCCAGCTTCATCCGCTCAAGGAAGCGCATGATATCGCCGCGCCGGAAGGACAGATCGAACGCTATCAGCCGTCCCATGTGCTTCACGCCTTCTGAGAGCGCGTGGCGCAGCGCCCAGATTTCATGCGGCGGGCCGACGAAAGCATCGGCAAGCGGCGCATCGTCGCGTTCCCAGATCGCACCCAGAACCTCTTCCAGCACGGCATCCAGAGGCTGCTCACCCTCGCGTAGAGCGTTGGAGCGGGAGATTTCCGCAAGGATGACGAAATCCGGCACGGCTCCATTCTGGAACGGATTGCGCAGCGATGGCACATGATCCAGTGCTGCGCGCACCGCGTTGCCCGACATGCCTTCGAAGGCGGAGAGATAGCTGCCGAGCGCCTCTTCCATCGCGATTAGAAGTTCCGGCACCTGCTCGGGCGAAGAAGGAACCAGCAGCGCAGTTGCGCTCTGGCGTGGTGCGGGTTCCAGATTGAGCACGCATTCCGTCACGATGCCAAAGGCGCCGGACGTGCCGATGAAAACCTGTTTCCAGTCTATGCCGGTATTGTTCTTGCGCAGCCCGGAGGACAGGTCCAGCACCGTTCCAGCCTCATCGGCCAGCACGACGGTAAGGCCGAGCGTGTTGCGGCGAACATCGCCATAGCGCAGAAAGCGGGACCCGCCAGTATTGGTGGCGATCATGCCGCCGAGACGCGGATCGGCCCCGAGATCGATTGGGAAGAACAGGCCGCTTGCCTCGAGTTTTGCGTTGAGGTCCGAAAGCCTCAACCCGGCACCGGCCTTGACGGTGCGATTGATGCGGTCTAGCTCATAAGGTGCAGTCAGGCGGTCGAGACTGAGAATGCCCTGCTGCCCGGAGCCATCCGGGGTCGATCCCGACACCAGCCCCGTATTGCCGGATTGGGGCACGAGAGCGATCCCATTCTTCACGCAATAGGAAACGATGGCCGACACATCTGTCGTGGAGGCAGGGCGTGCAACAAAGGCTGCACGGCCCTGATCGTAACGGGCACCTGTCTCGTAGGCGACCATGTCGGACGCCGCAGTCAGCAGGCCCTTATCGCCGAGAATGTTCTTAAGCGCATCGATATGCCGAGGCTCCATCATCTCAGCACTCACTCCGCAGCAGCGGAACTGCGGACGACTGAGAGGCATGCCTCAAGCGAAGCGCGTTCGATGCCCGCATAATGCTGGAATTCATCCAGCACCCCCGCCCCGAGATCGCGCTCGAACATGACCTGATTTGGGCTGGCGATGAATTCCTGCGCAACCTCGTCACCAAGGTTCGACTGGAAGATGCCCGCAGCGCTGACCGGCAGGAAGTCTTCATAGACGATAGGATCGAAGCGGACATAGCCCTGATCGATCGCGTCTTCCAGACCAAGCGCTGATATACTCGCAGCCTTGCCTTCATCCGTCAGGGAATAGCTGAAATAGCCAAGTCCCGCCTTGCGAATGGAATTCCAGTCATCCGGGAAGGCTTTGAAAACATCCGCCAATGCGGCTTCATAAGCATCGGAATTGGAGCCATCGGCGGTAGGGCGCACACGTGCACGAGTCTCGTTGAGCAAAGCATCGTAAAGCGCCCGCCCCTTTGGTGTCAGCGCCACACCGCGCTGTTCGATTTCGCCGAAACGGGCCGTATGCGAGCCTTCCTGCCATGTGCCATCTGTCCCGATGAAAGATACGGCCTCTTCCAGCGCCTTGAACGAAGTCTGGCGCAGAAGAATTGGACATGCGCGTGTCGGCGGCCCCTCGACCACGGCCTTCGGCGCGATGCCCTCTTCCGGCATCAGCGTTTGAACCTTGTCGATGTCCAGCGTACGCGGGGTCAAATGGTTGATGTGAGGGCCTTTGAACGACACCACATCGGCAATCAACCGATGCGCATCATGCAGCCGCTTGTACATCTGCACATCGACGATGGCCTTGTCATGCCAACGGAAGGTTTCCAGCACCTCCTGAATGAAACGCGACGCATCGGCAGCATCGAGACCGCCATCTTTCTCTGCTTTTTCCACCAAAGCGACCGCCGCATCGGTAAAAATCTTGCGTGACGCAAGAACCGTCGCAGCTTCAGCGCGCAAAGCTTCATCGGCGATCAGATCGAGCCGGAGCAGCGAAGTAAAAACGCGGAAAGGATTGCGGTTGAGGCTCTTTTCGCCAACCGGGCGAAACGCCGTAGAGTGAACGGGAACGCCAGCGGTGGAGAGATCATAATAACCGACCGGATACATGCCCATCACAGCAAAGACGCGGCGCATCATGTGCAGTTCCTGCGGCGTACCAAGCCGGATCGCGCCGTGGCGCTCTTCCGAAATGCGCTCCAACGTATCCGTGGCTTCCAGCCGTTCTTTCAAATGCTGGTCGGCTGCAAGCGTTGCGTTGTTCACCTTGGCAACCAGTGCCATCAGCGTACCGTAAGCCGGCACTTCATCGCGATACATGGCCGACATGGCCAGAGAAAAATCAGAACGGATGTCGTCTGGAGACATAAGGGAAGTAGCGGTCACGGCGTTTACCTCAAGGCATTGAATGATGAACTTCATGCGTTAGCGGCACCATACCAAGCCGCAAAGCGCAAATCTCGTGAGCTTTATGACTATGTTGATGCAAATATGGAATTAATGCCGTTTTGAAAAACACACAGGAGAGATCAGCCACGCCCTGCGGGGCAAGTAAACTCTTACATTCTGGAGCGAACCTTAGCCGTCCGACTCCGCCTTAAGAAACGATCAGGGACGATACGGTTCTGGCGGTTTCGTTGAGCAACGGCACGAGGCGATCCTTGACGGAGTCAGTGGAATGGCGAACTCGCAACGCAGACAGATTGATCGTGGCGATAACTTTGCCACGATAATTGTAAACGGGCACGGAAGCGGAGAGTGAACCGAGATCGAGGTCTTTCTCGGTTAAGGCGTAGCCCTGCTCCTTGACGATAGCGAGTTGCTCGCGAAACTCTTCAAAGCCGATATTGTCGATACGCTTGTGAGAGCTGGGCAAGGCCTTGTCGAAGATCATCTTGACCTCGTCATCCGAGGCATGCGCCAGAAAGACCTGCCCCGATGATGACGACAGCGTGGGATAACGCGATCCCACCGGCAATGTGATGGCAGACCGATGCGGGCTTGGGACACTGCTCATCACGACGATGTCTTCGCCGTCCAGCTCCACCCAGGAAACGGTTTCTTCCGTCTTTTCGGCCAGCTGCGTCAGGAGATGGAACGAGGATTCCAGTGCGCTGTTGGCGGAAAGAACGCCCTGAACGAAGCGCAGGACGCGGTTTGACAGACCGAATTTGCGCGATTCCGGATCACGTCTGAGATAGCCGATCTTTTCGAATGTGTAGGCGAAGCGTTGGGCCGCACTGCGACCCAAGCCGGTTCGTTCGGCGATTTCCGAAATGGACAGCATGCGATTGTTCTGGTCGAACGCTTCCATGACGAGCATGGCCTTCTGCACCGACCCTACGAACAATCGGTCGTCAATCGGAACCTGAACATCCCCTTCCGCCATCGTCTCTACCTTCATTGTAAGCACGTCTCTAAAATCATCAAAACAACCGAACCGCAAGCATGTTCAACACGCTCAGGCATTCTCGAAATGCTTAATATACTGGTTTCGCAACTCGCTTTTCTTGATCTTGCCCAAAGCGTTACGCGGGAATTTGGCGACGATTTCAAAATGCTTGGGCACCTTATAACCGGCAAGCGAGTGGCGAAGCAATCGGCGCATTTCGGCGGGTTCGGGCAGAACCTGCGGCTCTGCCGTTTCGATGACCGCAACGACGACTTCCCCATATTCCGGATGCGGCAGACCGATGACCGCCGTCTCCGAAACGCCCGGCAATGTGTTGACGAGTTCCTCGACTTCCTTGGGGTAGACATTCAGCCCACCGGTAACGATGAGTTCGCTGCCACGCCCCAGCACGGTCAGCCGACCCGCAGCATCCAGCCTGCCGAAGTCACCGGTGATCATCCAGCCATCATCGGTGAAGCTGGCAACAGTTTTGTCCGGCGCATTCAGATATTGCCGGAATGGCATGGGCTGGCGGATTTGAATCATTCCCACCTGCCCCTCCGGCGTCGCCTGCCCGTCCTCCTGAACCAGACGGATGTCGCTGCCCGGTAGAGGATAGCCACTGTTTTCAGCGAGGCGTGCCTCGCCCGCACGATTGGAGGTGATCAGAAGCGCCTCAGTCATGCCATAACGGTCGAGCAGCGCGTGACCGGTCCGCTCGTGAAAGGCCTCGAACAAATCTGGGCGCATCGGTGCCGAGCCGGTAATGAAAAGGCGCATGTTGCGAATGCGCTCCAGCGTGAATTCGGGCGCATCGAGCAGGCGCTTGTAGACGGTCGGAACCGTCGCCAGCATGGTCGCCTGCGAAATTGCCGCGACGATGCCATCAATATCCGATCCCGGCAGGAACATGATCGATGCCCCGGCTGCGTAGATGGGAAGCAGGGTGGCGAAAATGCCGAAGGCCATGAGATTGAGGTGCAGCAGAACGTCTTCGGAGCTGATGTCCCACACATCTCGGACGGCGGATATATTCCACACCACTTGGCCGCATCCAATCCATGCGCCTTTTGGTTTTCCTGTCGTGCCGGATGTGTAGACCAGCGCATTTGGGTGTTCGTGGTCACAATCCGCAAGCGTGGCCAATGGCGCGGCGGTTGCGGCTTCATCCGTGAAGCTGCCTTGCCCGCTGATATCGAGTGTGAGGGGCGGTTGCGGAAGCAAAGGTGTGACCAGCGCCTCGAACCGTGGATCACAGATGGAAAGCTTCGGCTTTGCATCCTGAAAGATGTGGGTTATTTCCGTATCCGTCAGTCCCGAGTGGACAGGCAGGAAAACCGCCCCGATCCTTGCCAGAGCCAGATAAAGCATCAGACCTTCTGGAGACTTGTCCAGCAGAACAGCGACGACATCTCCCTTGCCGATGGCCTTGGACTGAAGTGCACCGGCAAACCTTTCGGTCGCCTGTTCCATATCGCCGTAGGACAGAACCGTACCCGACATCTGGCGTATGAATGGTGCATCGGAATCGAAATATTTCGGTCTCAGCGCACCAAACACATTCCAGCGCCCCGGTTGATGGGGCGTTGGAACGTAAGCGTCTGTGATTTCCACCATGGTCTCAGCCTTCGAACTTGCGGCTGCTGCGGGCCTGCAGGAAAGCCCCGACCGCCATGATGGACAGTACGATCAGCAGGACGATGGTCGAGACCGCGGACAGTTGAGGATCGACCTGCATGGTGGCCGCGCTCCACATTTCCTTCGGCAAGGTCGCCGACATGCCAGCGGTGACGAACAGCGAGATGGTCAAGTCATCGAAGGAGGTGACGAAGGCGAAGAGGAACGCTGCCAGCATGCCAGCCCTGACCAACGGAAACTGGATGCGCCAGAAGGTTTTCCAGGGCGAAGCTCCCATGGTCCATGCGGCTTGCGTCAGTCTGCGATCATAGTTCTTGACCACGGCCATCACGGTAATGACGACATAGGGCAGAGCGATGACGGCATGACCGAGCATCAATGCGCCTTTTGATCCGATCAGACCCAAGGGCGCAAAGACATAGAACAGGCCGACCGCGAAGATCACATGGGGTACGATGAGCGGGAGGATGAGCAGCAACAGCCAGGCCGAACGACCCTTCACGCCCTCGCTGGCCAAGCCGATTGCTGCAAGCGAACCGACGATGGTCGCGACCAGGGATGCGCCGATACCGACGATGACCGAGTTGCTGAGCGCCCGCAGCCAGAGGGTGGAGTTGAAGAAGCCTTCATACCATTGGAATGAAAACAGCTTTGGTGGCCACGTCAGATATTTCTGTTGCTGCAAGGAAACCGGGATCACCACGAAAATCGGCAAGACGAGAAACACCAGCACCAGCACGGCCACGAACCAGACCGGCGCTTTGGCCCATGCACGGTTTGGACGATCTGCGCGAGCCGGAAAGATGTTGCCAAAGAACTTCTCCACCGCCGTTCCAGCACGGGCCGGCACCTCAAGTGCAGCGGCCCAGAAGCGTGACACACCGGCGGATTTGTTCTTGCTCTCGCCAGCCAGATTGGAAATGCCGACAACCCTGTCGTAAGCCAGAAAGAGCAGGCCAGCGGTTGCCAGCAAAAGAACCGAAAGCGCTCCGGCAAAGCCCCAATCCAGCCCCTCTTCCACCTCACGGATGATGATGCGGCTGATGACCGTTTCCCCACGACCGCCCAGCAATGTCGGCGTCAGGAAGAAGCCGATGGAGGTGATGAAGACGAGGATGGCACCGGCGGCGACGCCCGGCACGGACAGCGGGAAATAGATCTTCCAGAATGCCTGCGAGTGGCTTGCGCCCATGGTTGCGGCGGCATTGGAAAGGTTGCGATCGATACGCGCCATGGTCGGCGCTGCCGCGATGATGAAAAGCGGCATCAGCGAGTGAACCATGCCGATCAGCGCGCCGTTGAAATTGTAGATAAGCTGCAAGGGCGCATCGATGAGGCCAAGGCTTTTCAATATGCTGTTTACGGCACCGGTACGACCCAGAAGGATCATCCATGCGAAACCGCGAACGAGGAAGCTGGTCCAGAACGGCAGCATGACGAGCACGAGAAGTTTGCGACTGACACTGTTTGAACTGGAGGTGAGAAGATAGGCGACGGGATAACCGCCGACAACGCAGATCACGGTGGTAATGAGGCCGAGCTTGAAGGTGATCCAGAGCGAGTCCAGATAGACCGAGGCCGAAAATATCTGTGCGTAATTGGCAAGCGTCAGTTCACCCGTTTTGCCGTCTACGAAACTGAGGCGCAGAATGTGTAGGACAGGCACGGCGAAAAGCAGCAGCAGGAACACCATTGCCGGTACCAGCAACAGCAACCAGCTGCGATTGCGTGCAAACCAGTTGGTCGAAGGGGCACCGCCCTCCACGGCGGCAATATCCATGACGCTCATTTGCTCTCACCCTTTGGAAAATACCGTGTGAAAGACACCGGGAAGGAAAGAGACAAAGCGCTTCCACGCTCCACACCTTCGGTAAAGAACTGCGACAGGCAACTCATGGAAATCGGCGTCGAGGCCGGACCATCGAAGAAGATGCGACGCGTGCCACCAACCAGAACGGTATCTCGAACCGTTGCCGAGACAACATTGTCCTGCTCCGGTGCCGCCTTGCCGGAAATGGTGACGTGTTCCGGGCGGAACATGATTTGGACGGATGTTCCGGGCGTCAGATTATCGAGCGATTTCGGCGCGCGGAACTTGCTGCCATCAGCCGCCTCGATAACAGCGACCTCGCCTTCGTAACCCAGCAGGACTCCATCCATAAAGTTGCTATCGCCGAGAAAGCTTGCGGCGAACTGCGTGCGTGGATGGAAATAGAGTTCCTGCGGTGCACCGAGCTGAACAATGCCTCCGCTCTGCATCAGGCAGACGCGGTCGGACATGGTCATGGCCTCATCCTGATCGTGCGTCACATAGATGATGGTGGTGCCCAGCTGGCGATGCAGTTCCTTGATTTCATACTGCATTTCTTCACGCAGATTGCGATCCAGCGCGCCGAGCGGTTCGTCCATTAGGATGATCGAAGGCTTGTAGACGAGGCAGCGGGCCAAAGCGACACGCTGCTGTTGACCACCCGACAGCGCCTGCGGCAACCGGTCGGCTACGTGGCCAAGGCGGATGGTTTCCAAGGCCTGGCGAACCTGAACACGGATTTCGGCCTCTGGAACATGGCGCATGCGGAGCGGAAAGGCGATGTTTTCTGCTACAGATAGATGCGGGAAAAGCGCATAATTCTGGAACACCATGCCCAGATCGCGCTTCTGGATCGGCAGATAGGTCGCTTCGCGCTCATCAATCCACAATTGGCCACCATCCGGTGTGGCAAGACCGGCGATCAGGGTGAGAAGCGTTGTCTTGCCGGAACCGGATGGGCCGAGCAGACTGACGAATTCGCCAGCGCGAACTTCGATGGAAACATTATCGAGGGCGACAACGGGACCATAGTGCTTGCTGAGCTTCTGCGCGCGCAGCTTGAGGGGATTATCCGATGCGGCAGACGCATGTATTTGGGTATTGGACACGTTCATGTTCATGGCTTTCGTCTCGCAATTCAGGTGCCCGTGAAAACGGGTGGTCGCTTGGCGGCAAATGCGGCCGCGCCTTCCTTGTAGTCATTGCTGCGATCAGCACGCTCCGACAGAGCGCGTATCTTGCCTTGGACTGCGGTCAACTGGCCAATCGCGATGGCGTCACAGGCGATTTTCGATGCTTCGATGGCAAGCGGCGCGTTACCGGTAAACTCTTCCGCAAGGCTGAGCGCCGAACCAATGACATCGCTTGTATCGGTGCCGAGACCGAATGCCAGCCCGCTCTCCACAGCCTGAGCCGCATCGAGCCGGTTACCGGAGTAAAGCATATATTTCGCAGTGGAGACACCGACAGCTGTGACCAACAGGGCCGTGCCATCTGCAGGATAGACCAGTCCAAGTTTCGCCGGAGGAATGGCGAAGCTAGCGTTGCTTCCCACAATTCGGAAATCACAGCGCAGTGCCAGCGTACAGCCACCGCCATAGCATGGACCATCGACCGCAGCGATGACCGGAACCGGTATGGCGCTCACGGCAGCATAGGCTTCCATGATGCTGTCCCAGTAAACCTGCCGCGCCAGCGGATCGGCCTGCACCGCCCGAAACGCCATAATATCGTCACCCGCGCAGAACGAACCATCCGTTCCCGCCAGTATGACCGCTCTGACAGAGCGATCATTGGCGAGTTCACGAAAGGCCTTGCCCAGATCAGACCAGCCCGACTGGTCAAGCGCGTTGCGCTTTTCCGGTCGGGAGATCGTGATCTGCGCGACGTTCTCCCGCGGACGGCTGACCTTGATGTAGGACAAGGCTGCGACCTTGGAAGCGGCGGCGGTCATGACAGCAACCATGCATCGAATCGTGCTTCGATAGCAGCACGATTCTTGGCCCAGAATTGCGGATCGACCTTGACCAGCTTGCTGAAGATTTCAGGGTTGGTGGGCAGACCGGCACCGGCTTCCGGCGTCATGAAATCGAATGCCTTGGGATGGACGGGTCCAACGGCCAAGGCCGGTGTCCATTGGGCAAGACGCTCGGGATCCGTCGAGAAGCTGATGAACTCACGGCAGAGATCGGCCTTTGGCGTGCCACGCAGCATGCCCCAACCCGCGGTGTTGTAATAGCCCTGGTTCCAGACGAGCTTGATCGGAAGACCTTCGTTGATGGCAGGCTGAAGCCGTTGCGACCAGGTGGCGACCATGTCCACTTCACCGCTCGAAATGACGTGGGTGGATTGCGGGCTGTTTTCCCACCAGACGTCGATGTTCTTCTTGACCTTGTCGAGCTTGGCAAAAGCGCGGTCGACATCCAGCGGATAGAGGTCGGCACCGGAAACGCCATCGGCCAGAAGTGCCGCTTCCAGCGTATCGAGTGCTGCGCGACGAAGAGAACGCCGACCAGGAAAATCCTCGAAATTGAAGAAATCGGCCCAGCTTTGCGGCGCGGCGCGACCGGCAAAGGCCTCCGTATTATAACCGAAAATACCGGGATAGAGATAAAGCGGCACATAGATGTTGGAGCGCAAATTGGCCGGTATGGCCGATACGTTCTTGTCGTTATCCATGTTGATCGGCTCGAGATATTGATCTCCGAGCGTCACGGTCGAGAGTTCTGCAAACTCCGCCATGTCCCAGCTATAGGTCTTGGTATCGACCATGCCCTTGATCATGTTGAGCGGGGCCTGACCCGAGGTCACCATGACGACTTCGATACCGGATGCGGCCTTGAAGGGATCGATGATGAATTTCTTGTAGGCGTCTGCCAGCGCGCCGCCGGAAACGCGCAGGACGATGGTCTTCTCCTGAGCGCTGGCCGTGCGCATGATGGATGGTGCGAAAAGTATTCCGCCCGCTCCAATCGCGGCAGTCTTGAGGAATGTTCGCCGCGATGCCTCAAGGGCACCGGAGGTTTTTTTGGCTGATGATTGCTGTTCCATGTCAACTTCTCTCCAAACATAGGGGGACGGAGGACGCCTGTTTTGTTGAATTGCTCGCAACCTGAACATAGACGTAAAAATTGCATTGCAATTACCGTAATTATTTATCGACATTTCTTGCCTGTCAACCGGTTTTCCACTCTTGACGGAGTTATTTTAATCGAAATATAATTTACGCAATTGCATTACAATTAATTGAGGTGCGCAATGCTGACGAAGACGAGCCTGAAAACGGTTGATGACCATGTGGAACTGCCGACAGCCACGATTGCAGAATTGTGGACCGCCAGAGCGGCGCTGGACCCAGACCACGTTTACTGCACCTATGAGGGTGAGGACTGGACGATTGGCCGTATGCATGATCGCTCCAACCGTATCGCCAACGGATTGCTGACCCAGCTGTCTACCGGGGATCGCGTCGCCGTTATGCTGCCGAATGACCCGGAATATGCAGCTGTGATCTTCGGACTGGCAAAGGCTGGGCTGGTACGCATTCCCGTCAACGTCCACTTGAAGGATCTGGCGCTTGAATTCATTTTCGAACGCTTCGATCCACAGGGATTGATTGCCGATGTCAGCTACAAGGCGGCGCTGGCACCGATACTGGAAAAATATCCGGCATTGACGGTCATCTGGCGCGATTCATCCACACCGGAAGGCTGTGCACTCAGCACGCTCGCGGCAGCGGCGAGTGCGGAGAACCTTGAGGTCGGTGTCACGCCGGATACGATCATTGCGATCACACCGAGTTCCGGCACCACCGGTGAGCCGAAGGGCGTGTTGAAGAGCGATCTGAGCCTTCGCGCCGGGCCGCTGGGTATCATCGCGCTGACCGATGCCGATGTTGGCGACGTGCTGTTGCACTGGGAACCGCTCTATCACGGCGCGGGTGTTGCAGTGCTGATCGCGGCAGTGATGAAGCCTTTGAAACTGGTGATGATTTCCCGATTCAGCGCATCCCGCTTCTGGCCGCAAATCGCCGATAACGGCGTGACGCTGATCCACTATCTGGGTGGTGTTCTCCAGATATTGCTTGCGCAGGCACCACACCCGGCAGAAGAGCGGCACAAGGTTCGCCTTGCCTGGGGCGGGGGTTGTTCGGCGGAGGTCTGGAAACGCTTTACTGAACGTTTCGGCATTCCCATGCACGAAGGCTACGGCCTTTCCGAAGCCACTACCTTTGTGACGATCAATCGTGATGGCCCCGCCGGTTCCTGCGGCGTGGCGCTGCCTTTCTACGATGTGCGCTTGCATGACGACGGCGACGACGCAGACCCTGACGTCGGAGAACTGCTCATTCGTCCGAAAACCCCGGGACTCGCGTTTAAGGGCTATTACGGCCGCCCGAATTCCGTCAGCGAGCTGGTGACAGACGGCTGGTTCGCCACCGGCGACCTGATGCGCAAGGACGAAAATGGCTATTTCTATTATGCGGGCCGTCTAAAGGACAGCGTGCGCCGACGCGGCGTCAACATCTCGTCCTGGGAAGTAGAACGCGTCTTTCAGGCCCATGAAGAGGTCGAGGAATGCGCATTGATCGGCGTGCCCGGCGAATTCGGTGACGACGATCTCAAACTCTTCGTCAAACGGTCCGATGGCGCGTTGATTACCGACGAGGGCCTGCTGTCCTGGGCAAAGGAGCGGATGCCCTATTTCCAGCTTCCACGCTACCTCGCTTTTATCGATACATTCGAAAAGACGCCGACCCAGCGCATCATAAAGGCAAAACTCTCAAAGGAAATCAGCGATTGCTATGACTATGAAGCGCAGGTGGGTCGCATCTCTGGCAAGCGCTAAGGTGCAGGAAACTTGCAAACGAGGTTGCCACTTTGACTTGGCAACCTCTCACTCCGTTTCGGATGGAAGGTTCATCAGCCGGTCACGCATCGTGATCAAATCCGACGAGACACGCTCGAGATCGGAAAGCGCAAATCCTTTCGCATGTGGCGTTCCGGCGTCTTCCAAAAGCTCCTTCAGCCTGTTGTGATAGTGAACCGCGCCGTCACTCACCGTCAGACCTTTTCTCTCCTCGAAGGCTTCATTCCATTCGATGGCGTCTTGTTCGCTCAATCCTTGCGGCAAATCCAGCACCAGTTCACCGCTCTCCAACCGAACCGGATAACCGCCGGGCAAACCGTTGGGGCCGGGCACATGGCCTTCCCACTGTTTGCCTGCAACCAGCGCGCAGATCAGCGTCACGCCTGATGCACCCGAAATTTCGATTGCCGGTTCGGGCGTCAGCTTGCACGATGCGAAAGCCTCGAACGGATCCTGTATCTCCTCATCACCGATGAAGACGCGCGGCGATGGCAGACCCGAGCGCTCACTGGATGGCAGCCGCCACGGCGCGAGGCATTGATAGTGTGCCAAAACACGCAGCTTGCCATCGGGCAATGCGTTACGCGCACCGGCAAAAATGTTGGACAGGATCGCGACGTTGCCGGTGCCGCACAACACGCGGTGCCCCAGCCCGACAATCATGCCGTTGACGACATCGGGAAAGGAGCAATTTATCAACTTCGTGTCCGGGGCGATCTCGCTGATCGCTGCCGCCATGCGCACGGAGATAACGGCCTGAAAGACAGCAGTCGCGCTCAATCCGCCCTTCGCAACGAGATCGGTCCATCGTGAACCTTTGTCCGAAATCACCGTGGAGGTCTGGATCGACGCCGCCTGGACGACCAGTTTAGGTGCATATTGACGAAGCAGGCCTGCACTGGCGGAGGGTTCAAGCAGATCTATCTCCTGCGTGGAGAATCTGGCCGCTGTGCCAAACATCGCAGCGCGCGCGTTACCCGCTGTGCGCAGCCAATCGAGGCGGGTCCGGTTTCTGCCTGCAATGACGACATTAATCGGTTCTTTCGCCGTCGCTGCAATATCCAGCGCAATGCGTCCGGCGAACATCCCAGTCCCGGTTATCAGCACATCACAGCTCATGATCTCGCCCCCTGATTTATGTCGGCCTTGCGGCTAGACGTCGCTTCCCAGCGATTATCCGGCTCTTTTGGCAACAGATGTTTCTGGATACGTTGGCTGGGCGTGCGCGGCATATCTTTTGTCAGCACGATGTAACGTGGCCGCTGGTGCGGTGCCAATTGCTCTGCCATCCACGCCCATATCGAAGCGGGATCAGGATTGGTGCCGGCACGCGGCTCGATGAAAAGCTGGATATCATGCTCGCCAATATCGGCAGGTACGCCCACCATGGCGGCATCCAGAACATCCGGATGTCTTGCCGCGACACTTTCCACCTCGAACGCCGAGACGTTTTCGCCCTTGCAGCGCACGGAATCCGTCATGCGTCCGTGAAAGAGCAGCATTCCATCCGCGTTCAACGACCCCAGATCTCCTGTATGAAAGCCGGTGGGACGGATGGCCTTTTCAGTTGCCTCAGGATTGCGGTAATAGCCTCGCGTGATTGCGCCCGGCAGCGACGTGCGCACCACGATCTCACCGCGCCCCTCACCAGGACCCAATATCCGTCCAGTTTCATCGATAAGGTCGATCTCGAACCATGGCATGGGCCGACCGACGGAGCCGACGACCCATTCATTGTTCCATGTGGTCAGGCTAGAGCATTCCGTCATCCCGTAGCATTCGCGGATTTGCACGCCGAAACGTTCCTCGAACGGGCGCCAGGCATCCGGCGCGCAGCCTCCTCCCCAGGCAATGCGCACCTTGTGAAGGTGCTCGAATTCACTGACAGGCTGCTTGAGCAATATCTGGATGATGCCTCCGAGATGATGGATATGGGTGCAGCCGGTCTCAACCAGTTGCTGCCAGAACTTTGACGCGCTGAAGCGCTCGGCAATGGACAGGTGCACATCGCGGATAAGCGGCAGCAGAAGCACCTGTGCACCACCGATATGGTAGAATGGCTCCCACATGAACAGATTGTCGCCGGGCACGAGATCAGCACAGAGCGCGACACCCTCAGCAGCCAGTTCCAGCATCATGTGGCTGACCATAACGCCTTTGGCCGGACCGGTGGTGCCGGAGGTAAACATGATGGCCGCGAGATCGGCAGGTTCGGGAAACCGTTCATCGAGCGCGGGGCCAGCCGTTGGCAGACCGTGATCGGAAATGATTTCGACTGGAATATCGGATGCGCTGCCGCAGGCAAGAATAGATGCTTCCAGCCCCGCATCACAAATGATGCGGCTAGGCTGGGTGGTGCGGATGACGTGAGCAAGCGGCTCGCCGACCAAAGCCGGATTGACCGGCACCCAGACGAAGCCACCGCGCAGAAGACCGTAGATCATTGCCAGCGACGCCACGCTGTTGGCCATCATCAGCACGACCCGATCGCCTTTGCGCAGACCCTGCTCGTGCAGACGCGCAGCAATGCCATTGGCTGCTTCCGCCAGTTCGCCGAAGGTCAGAGAGCTTTCGCCAAGCTGCGCGAAAAGCCGTTCCGGCGCGGTATCGCCCAGCGCCTGCAAGCGATTTACAAGTCCTTGGATTTGCATCGAAAATTACCTTATATGCCGATCATGGGAGATCATCGCGTCTTTTGCATTTTTTGCGCGATGAGAAGGATCAATGTCACGATCACCAGAACCACGACCGAAACGGCCGCCAGCGTCGGATTGAGCTGCAGGAACATGTCGTCCCACATTTGTTTGGGCAGGGTTGTCTTCAGCCCGCCTGAGATGAAGATCGCGATGGTCAGTTCGTCGAAAGAGGTGACGAAGGCAAAGAGTGCAGCCGACAGGATGCCTCCGCGAAGAAGCGGCAGCGTGATGCGGCGCATGACGGTGAACCGCCCGGCACCCAGCGTTTCCGCAGCGTCGTTCAACCGCCAATCATAGCTTCTCAACACTGCTCCGATGGTAATGAAGCAATAGGGAATGGCAAGCAGCGTGTGGCCGATGACCAGTCCAAGATCGGTCGCCACCAATCCGATTTGCGCCATAAGATAAAAGAGGCCAACCGCCACCACGATGCGGGGCACGACCATGGGCGCCAGAATGAGCGCGAAGATCGGACCTTTCCACAGGGAGCGTGAACGACCGAGCGCGAGCGCCGCAAACCCTCCAAGCACCGTTGCACAGAACGCTGTTGCAAAGGCAACGCCAAAGGACCTCACAGTCGCGGCCAGCCAGACGGGCGATGACAGATATTGCTCGAACCAGCGCAGCGAGTATCCCGGCGGCGGAAATTGCAGGGACGTTGCCGAGGTGAAGGCGATGGGAAAGACGATCAGCAGCGGTGCAATAAGAAAGGCGAGCGCAAACAGGGGATAGATGCCCATGCCGCCGCCATCGGCTCCGCTGTGAGGCCGAATTCTGTCGAATGGTGCTGATACCCACGCCATGAAGCGAAGCACCCGACGTCCGCTGTTGCGCAACACGCTGTTGCGATTGGGCAGCGTATTGCTTTCCCGGCCGGAAATGGCCGACAAGCCAAAGAGCCTGTTGTAAATCCAGATAGATGCCAAAGCAGTCACGACGAGAAGGCTTGCCAGCACCGCGGCGAAGGACCAGTTCACCAGTTCCTGCACCTGCGTAATGATCGCCTGCGCCAGCATGGTCTGGCCACGGCCACCGAGAAATGCCGGGACGATGAAGAAGCCGAGCGATGTTATGAATGTGAGAAGCCCAGCCGCAGCGGCACCCGGCGCCGACAGCGGAAAATAGACCAACCAGAAGCGCTGCGACCGGCTGGCTCCCATGGTGCCAGCCGCAAGGGATAGCCTTTGGTCGATCCCGTTCATAACAGGCAGCATCGTCAGCACTGCCAAAGGCATCATGGCGTGAACCATGCCGATGATGACACCGAGTTCGTTATACATCAGACGCAAGGGCCTATCGATCAGGCCGACATCCATGAAGAGTGTGTTGAGGACACCGCGATTGCCCAGCAGGATCATCCAGGCGAACGTCTTGACGAGATAGGATGTCCAAAATGGCAACAGAACCAGAAGTGCAACCGTCGCCTGCCTTCCCTTCTTCATACGCGACAACCAAAGCGCCAGAGGATAGCCAAGGAGCACTGAAAAGAGGGCCGTGAGAATGGCGATGCGGAAGGTGATGACGAGGATGCGCCAATAGACGGGCGTATCTAGCACGCGCGCATAATGTTCGCTCGTGAATGTGCCAGTTGCCTGATCCTGCACGCCCAGCAGAAACAGCCGTGCCATCGGAAAGAGAAAGAAAATGGCAAGCAGCGCAACGGCGGGCAAGGCCAACCAGATCGGGCCGAGACGAAATTGCTTGGGAGACGCAAGGTTCTGGGCGGTCCTCATGCCACGATCCTTGCAAGAGATTTCAGCCAGTGAACATCGATCTCATCTCCTACAGTCGGCAGGGCACCCAAAGAGGGATCGTGTCGCAGCATGAAATCCGAACCATCGGCAAGCCGGAGCAACAGCCGCGTCTCCGAGCCGAGATAGATCAATTCGGACAAACGACCGCGCAATCCTTCGAAATCACCTGATGGAGAAGGGCCAAGGCGGATTTGTTCAGGGCGGATGACCAGCGCCACTTCGCTGGTGGATGTATCGCGAGCGGTGTAGCGGCCCGAAAATATGCCGTTACCGGTCTTAACCGTTGCCGACTGCCCATCGACGCTCTGACGCATGCCCTTCAGCACATTGGAATTGCCGATAAAGGTTGCGGAAAAAATCGTCGTCGGGTCGGCATAGATTTCCTGCGGGGTGCCAAGCTGCTCAACCTTGGCATGGTTCATCACGCAGATCCTGTCGGACATGACCAGTGCTTCTTCCTGGTCATGCGTGACGTAGATGACCGTCGTGCCATATTCGCTGTGCAGGCGGCGGATTTCCAGCTGCATCCGCTCCCGCAATGCTTTGTCGAGCGCACCGAGCGGTTCGTCCATCAGGATGATATTGGGCCGGAAGACAAAACAGCGTGCCAGAGCCACACGTTGCTGCTGGCCACCGGAAAGCTCCTGCGGAAAACGGTGAGAAAAGCTATCGAGCTGCACTTTGCGCAGCGTTTCTGCCACCTTGGCACCGATATCGGCAGCGGGCAGTTTGCGCATTTCAAGCGGAAAGGAGACGTTTTCCTCCACCGTCATATGGGGAAAGAGAGCATAATGCTGGAAGACCAACCCCATGCCCCGCTGGTTGACCGGGCGGTGTGTCCAGTCCTGACCATCCACCATCAGGCGGCCCGCCGATGGCTCGGCCAGACCGGAAATCATTTGCAAAAGGGTTGTCTTGCCGGAGCCGGACGGACCCAGCAATGTCAAGAACTCACCCTCCTTCACGTCAAGACTGGTGGGCTCCAGCGCGGTGAAAGTACCATAGCGTTTCGACAGGCCTTCAAGCACAATTTTGCTCTCACCAGTTACCGTCGTCATCGTCGCTCCTGCAAGTCATAGAAGGCTATAGGCACCGGATAGAGGGTGCGCCTGCGTTTTATCGGGCTGGCATCGCGAGGGGCTATGAAGCCCCACACGAAAACGGCAATCACATCAAAAGCCATCCATTGAAGCGCTCCGTCAGTGCAGAGCGATTGGTTTTCCAGAAGGGTTCGGACGCCAGCGACATGGACTTCAGGTTCTGCGGGGCGGTCGGCAGGACCGAAGCACGGTCGGCGGAAATATGGTCATAGGCTTTCAGATTGGTCGGACCATAGGCCAGCTTATCCGTAAACTTTGCCTGCATGTCAGCCTGAGCGCAGAAAGCCACGAATTCGCGGGCGAGATCGGCTTTTGGATTGCCCTTTGGAACACCCCAGCCCTCAATCGAATAAAGCCCGCCGTTCCAGACGATCTTTGCCGGTGCGCCATTGTCGATGGCAGCCTGAAAGCGTGCGTTCCATCCGGCGATCATATCGACTTCGCCGCTTTCCAGAAGCTGTGTCGATTGCGCGCCGCCCGTCCACCAGACGTCGACCTTGTCGCGGATCTGGTCGAGCTTCTTGAACGCCCGGTCGACATCCAGCGGATAGAGATCGGCCGGTTTGACGCCATCCGCCATGAGAGCAATTTCAAGCGTGTCGATCGGGTTTTTGCGAAGAGACCGGCGGCCGGGGAAGCGATCGAAATCCCAGAAGGCGTCCCATCCAGCTGGTGCATCGGAAAACGTGTCGGTATTATAGGCAAGCACGGTCGAGTAGACATCCGTACCCAGCATGTTTGGATGGACTGCTTCGGGCATGACGTCGGCAACCTTTGCCGGGTCGAGCTTCAACGGCTCCAGCAAGCCTTGTTCTTCGAGAATGAGGCGAGCCGATAGGGTCAGCGTGCAGACGTCCCAAATGTAGGAACCCGTTTCGACAATAGATTTAAATTGCGCTGTCGGCTCCGCGTCGCGCGCGACACCATTGATGGAAATGCCGGTTGCTGCGGTGAAGGGCTCGTAAAATGCCTTGCGATAGCCCTCGGTAAACGGGCCACCGGGATCTGCCACGACGAGCGATTCGTTTGCCCATGAGCGACGGGTCAGCATGGGTGTGGCAAGAGCGGCAGTCCCTGCCACCAGAAAGCCACGACGGGATAGGTTCAGTAAACTGGTCTTGGTCACATCATTCTCCTCTGTGGTTTTTTAGTTCGGCATCGTTGATCGATACTCGACATTGGCGCTTCGGCGTTGCCGCCGAAGCGCTGTCACTCACGCCCTGCGTGCAGCCCGCACGGCCAGAAATTTCTCCATCATTGCCTGTGGTTCGCCGGAAGCGTAGGCTTCGCGCTGGATGCGAACGCCAGAGGTCATGGCATCGTCAAAGCCTTCCTGTGTCAGTTCGGCAAAGCGCTGGCGGTTCAAGCGCATGGCGCCCGGTGGCTTTTCGGCCAGGAATTCTGCAAGCGCCAAGGCTTCCGACTGAACCTTGTCCTCATCCACCAGACGTGAAATCAGTCCGAAGGAGAAAGCCTCTTCGGCTTCAAGCATGCGACCGGTCAAGGTAAGGTCGATGGTGCGAGCGGTTCCGATGAATTCCCGCATGATCCAACTGCCGGTGACAGTGGCAATCCCGGAATTGATTTCGGGCTGGCCCATCTTCACGCCGGCATGCGCCACGCGAAAGTCGCACAGCAGCGAGACCTGAAACGCTGAACCTGCCGCGATGCCGTTGAGGGCCGCAACGATTGGCTTCGAGCCGAGCCTGAACAGGTTATAGAGCCGCTTCCACTCTCCCATCCAGCTAACCGCGCGGTCGGCATCAAAGCTCTTGCTTTCAGACAAGTCCTGTCCGGCACCAAAGGCCCGATTTCCTGCACCTGTCAGAACAATGGCCCTTACAGAACCGTCAGCCTCTGCCGCCTCGAGGGCTGCAATCAGGTCTGAACGCATTTCCGTGTTCCAGGCATTGAGTTTTTCAGGACGGTTCAGTGTCAGCCTCCGCACGGAACCAATTGTCTCAACCAGTACAAAATCCGACATGTCTACCTCATATTGCATAGCGATAACTTTTATCGTATGTTGATATCGACATCGGGAATGGTCAAGTTAAAAAATGCACGGTCGATGATTTAGGTGGGCGTGGCATTGCAGAGCGGTTGGTTGTAAAGCTGTCGACCTGCCGCTTAGGGCGGAGTGGAAGCTCGAACAAAGAGCGCAGCGGTATCGCGAAAGTCGGACTAAGGCAGATATGGAAAACGACAGCCCACGGACCAAACGTGCAGAACCCTTGATGGTGAACTCGGTCGCCAAGGCGTTCAAGGTTTTGAATGTATTCGACAAGGGGCGGGGATCGCTGACGCTGTCACAGATCGCGCAGTTGACCGGCATGGATGTCAGCGCGGTTCAACGGTTCACCCATACGCTGACGCAACTGGGCTATCTGCGAAAAGACCCGCTGACGCGCCAGTTCGAGCTGTCGATCAAAACACTCGATCTCGCCTACCATTACACACGCGGTTCGCGCCTGGTGGACCGGGCGATGCCTGTGCTCCAGCACCTCAGCAAGGAAACGGAAGAAGCGGTCAGCCTGACCATTCTTGATGGCACCGAGATCGTTTTCGTATCGCGCTTTCTCAGCCGTCAGTCTCTCAATACCGACGTCATTACCGGTTCGCGATTGCCAGCCTATTGTACATCGCCAGGCCGCGCCATTCTCTCACGCATGTCGGAAGAAGCGGCCCTCGACGTGCTTGGACAGACGAAGCTTCAGAACCACACGCCCTCCACGCCGCGAACCATCGAGGAGGTGGTGGAGCGTTTGAAGGAAGCACAGAAAAACGGCTATGCCTTCGCGTTCGAAGAAATTTATCACGGCGACGCCTCGGTCGCCGCCCCCATTCTTGGCCCCGACGGCGAAGTCGTGGCTGCCGTCAGCATTGCCGTGCCTCTGGCGCGAATGGGCCGGGATGAGATTCTTGAGACCTTTCCGAAACTGGTGATCGCAGCCGCTCGCGGCATCTCTTTTACCTGATCCTCAACATTAGAAATTTCGACAATTGACAGCGAGTACGATTCGGGATTGTCTTATTGCAATAATTTTTATTGCATAACGATAAGATGGCCTCCATGTGTTCTCGTCGCCCGCAATTCTATCCAGCCGTCTCCTCACGGCCCGATACCGTCATCCGTATCGACGGCGACGACATCCCGGCATGTGTGGGTGACACGGTCATAACGGCTTTGTTGCAGTATGGAGAAATCATAGGCCGATCCGAGTTTGATGGAACGGCACGGTCCGGCTTCTGTCTTATGGGCGCCTGTCAGGACTGCACATTATGGACGGCATCCGGCAAGCGGCTGCGCGCCTGCATGACGACAGTCGAGCCGGGCATGGAGTTGCGCAGGACACCGTTGATCGGAGATGCAGCGCCATGACCCCTCCAACGCCCCCGGTCATCATCGGCGCAGGTCCGGCGGGGCTAGCATGTGCCCGCGCTTTGGTTGAGGCCGGAATAAGGCCTGTAATTATCGAGGAAGGTCTCCGTCCGGGCGGACAAGGAACAAGACGCCTGTCCGGGGCGATGACCAAAGAAGCCACACGCTTCATGGGGCGTCGTGCAGCGGCAGAAGCCTCGGCTCGAGAACGCTCTGAAGATCAAATCCTCGCTGCTTGCGACTGGCGTCCAAAGACACTGGCATGGGGCATATTTGCCGACCGGGTGGAGACGGTCCGCGAAGGTCGTCACGAGAGTATTCCCTATGATCAGCTCATGATTGCCGTGGGTGCGACAGACAGGATCATGGCGATGCCGGGCTGGACATTGCCGGGCGTGTTTTCGCTGGGTGGTGCGCAGGTTGCCTTGAAAACCCACGCGTCATTTATCGGGAAGCGTGTGGTTCTCGCTGGGGCATCGCCCCTGCTCTACCTCGCAGCGGCGCAATATGCGCGAATGGGCCTGCGCGAACTCACGGTCGTCGATACCGCCCGCCCTTCAGCCAAACGAAAGGCGGCGCTCGGCATGGCGATGACATCGCTATCGACGCTGCTTGAAGGCATCCAGCTTCTGCGCGAACTCAGACGCCACAAAATTCGCACCATAACCGGCGCGACCCTCGTCAAGGCATCCGGCATCGAACGGCTCGAAACAGTTCATATCCACCACGCAAACGGAGCATTGGAAGCGATTGATTGCGACGCGCTGGCCTTTGGATATGGATTGCGGCCAGAGACGCAACTTGCCGAGTTGGCGGGCGCGGACTTCCGTTTCGACGACACGCTTCGCCAATGGTTTCCCACAAGCGACGCAGATGGCCGCGCCGGGCCAAAGCTCTGGCTCGCCGGTGACAGCGCATTGACTGGCGGGCGCGTGGCAGCAGCAAAAAGCGGACGGCTGGCGGCACTTTCAATGATCGCGGCGAGAGAGAGCAAACCCAGCGATACGCAAGAGATGAGGCAGTTGCGGAAATCCGTTTCACGCCTGCGTCGGTTTCAGATGCACATGGCTGGCGCTTTTCCCTGGCCGCATGAGGCGGCAAAGGACCTTCCGGAGGAAACCATCGTGTGCCGTTGCGAGCGTGTGTCCGCGGGCGACATTCGTGATGCTGTTCGCAAAGTTGCGGGGCCAGTCGAGGTCAATCGCGTCAAGGCGATCACCCGCTGCGGTATGGGCCGCTGTCAGGGGCGTTACTGCGCGCAGACCCTTCAGGAGTTGACGGCAGCCACAAGCGGAAGACCCGTGGCCGATGTTGGCCGGCTGCGGGCTCAGGCGCCGGTGCGCCCCATTCCGATGGGTGTTGACGAAGACGGAGGCGACCAGCGATGAGCGCGCAGTTCGACGTCATCATCATCGGCGGAGGCCTTTTCGGCAGCTTCACGGGCCTGTTTCTGGCACGGGCGGGCAAGCGTGTTGCCTTGATAGAGCGTGGCTTCGTCGGTGGGCAATCGAGCGGCGCCAACTTCGGGGGACTTCGGTTGCAGGGACGCTCGCCGGAGCAATACCCACTGTCGCTTATGGCCCAAAGACACTGGGAAGACTTCGAAACGCTCGTGGGGGAAGGATGCGAGTATGACCGCAACGGGATGGTCTACTTTGCTCACACCGAGGCTGGCAGGGAACGCTTGCTGACATATGCCTCGCAATCACGCGCCTGCGGGCTTGAAATCGAGATATGGGAAGATGCCGACATCCGCCACCGCATGCCCTGGCTGACAGGGAGCGGATTGCTGGCATCCTATTCACCAAGATGTGCCGTCGCTAATCCGCGTATCAGCACGCCTGCCGTGACACGCGCAATGGTGCGGGCCGGAGGTCATGTTTTCGAGCAGACCGAGGTGGTGGAGATTGACCATCACAATGAGATGTTCACGATCAGGACCGCCAATCTGCCGACAATGAAAGCACGTGTGCTTGTAAATGCAGCGGGAGGCTGGGCTGGATCGATCAGCCAGCATTTCGGCGAAACAACACCGTTGTTTTCCGCAGGCCCACCGCAATTCGTGACAGAGCCGATGCCCTATGTGCTGAGACCTTCAGTCTACGCCATCGAAGGCGATCTCATCCTGCGGCAGATTCCGCGTGGCAATTTTATTTTTGCCGGATATCCGCGCACCCTTTCGAATGAAGATGGACAGCACACATTCGTCCCGCCACAGAAGACGCTCAATGGAATGCGCGCGGTATCACGACACATGCCAGGCTTGCGGAACGCGGAGATCATCAGAGTGTGGTCTGGTGTCGAGGGATATCTGCCCGATATGTTGCCGGTCATAAGCGCCAGCGAAACGACCCCCGGCCTCTATCACGCATTCGGCGGCAGCGGCGGCGGATTCCAGATTGCCCCGGCGGTTGGAGAATGTCTTGCGCTTCAAATCTGCAGGCAGACGCCACCCGTTGACCTCTCGCCCTATTCCATCGGACGATTTCGATCTTCCATTAAGGCAAGCGACAAACTCGCAAAGGAGTTTGACGGCACGCATAAAGGCTAGTCCTAATTTCTATCGAACCAATGCGCGGAACAACTCTAAGAACCTGAGCAAATCCTGAAGGCCAGATGTTTTGACACTCTCCTCCACCATCGTGCCCGCACACAGGTCGCCATAAAATGCGATTTTCTCCGCAGACAGGCCATTCGCCGCTCCATCCGCGCGGAGAAAATAAAAGTCATCCACCATTTGCCGAAGTGGCAGAGGCGTAAATTGCGGCCATCGCTCAGTCAGCCCTAAGGCGTCTACATCGAAGAGTTGCCCAATCGAGGTATCGAGAGTGGCTCGAAATTCTGGTGTCCAGTCTTCTGGTAGATGCCTATTCTCGATCAGGTTTTGCAGGTGCGCACGTAAAAAACCTGAGTAGTTTGGAGCGGCAAGAGCGTTAGTAAAGGCGTCATTGCTGGTATGTGCGGTCTGCGCGCGATAGGCGAGGAACGCGACGTCGTAACCGTGAACCTCATCAAGCTGGACGGTTTCTATGTCTACCTTGTCAGGGTCGGTATTTACGATGGCATAGCCACCCGGATAGGCGACGGGGGATGGCACTGCGATGTTGACCAGGCCGTCCAGTTCCATTTGTCCACCAACATGCATATGCCCGCTGAAATGCCAACGGATGCCAGCCTTTGCGAGTTGTCTGCCGCTTTCAGGTGATGGCATGCGCTTTAGCCAATCCGGCGTGCATGCGGCCCCTACAGCATCGCCTTCCCCGGCCAAGGCCAGTGGCAAAGCAGGATAATGGGAAAAGGCCAGAAGGGTCTTGCCTGACTGGGCTGCGCGCCGGGCAACATCGGTAATCCATTCCAAAAGATATGGACGTGCCGCCAGAACATGGTCCCAGGCGGCATCTGCCCTGAGCTCCCAGACATCGCCAACCTTCTGAAAGACGTTGGCATCCAGCATGAGCAGCCATAATCCATCCTGCGGCTCCACCAGATAGGAAGCATCGAGCCCTGAAGCGTCGCTGCCTGCCGTTCGGCGGTCGTTTGGTTGGTCGCTGTCGCCGAAAGGTGTTTCCCAGTGCAAGACATCAACTGGTCGCGCTACACCATAGTTCGCCATCGCCTCCATGGCTTCCAAGGTGGACATTCCACGCATGTCAGAGCGGATCAGGGCTGTCTCGTCAGCATGCTCATCGCTCGTCACGATGACCGGCTGAAGCCCATCAGTCTTCGTAAGTCTCTTGGCCTGATGACGTGGCTCCGGGCCGTAACAATCGTGATTGCCGAAGGTGAGGAAGAAACGCAGCCCGTGTTTTTCCTCATAAGACGACAGCAGGCATTTGACCGCCGATACGGCGCCTAACTGACCATCGTCGGAATAATCTCCCAGCAAGACCACATCACGAATGCCGCGCTGAACGATATCTTCAAGCACCGCGATAAATGCCGGGTAGCTTTCGTTGAAGACACGCGTGGAGGCCATCGTGTCTTCGAGCGTGCGCAGGGCAAGCGCGTCGCCCCCCTCTTCCAGCATGCCGTAACCGCCGTGGAGATCATGCAGATGAACGTCGGCGACGACTGCGATCTTCATTATGCGGCGGCTCCGCGCAGTTCCCGGCGGGCGGATTCGAACAGGTCCGGGCGGTCGAGATTGATGTAATCGACGCCAGCCTTTGCAATCTCGCGATGAATGGCCATATCGTCTCCGCCGTAATAGGTCATGACTTCAAGCCCGGCCTTGGCGCATGCCTGCAGCAGGCCCGGCCTGCGCATCTGCTCCACCGTGATTTCGATGATCGACGCATGGTGAACTGCGCCCACCAGAGACGGTGATTTGGCGATGTTCAACGTCATCATCTTGCGAAACTCCGGCGCAATCAATTGCAGATCACGGCGCATTTCCTCGGAGAACGAGAAGTAGAATGTGTCGCGCACCATGCCAAGATTGCGCACCAGCGAAACCACTTTGGCAGGATCGCAATATTTGAGTTCGATGTAGACGCCTGCACGACCGCGCAGATGTTCAAGATAGGCATCGAGCCGCGGCACGACGGCACCCTTGAAGGCGTCGCCGAACCAGCTTCCGGCATCCAGCGCATCGATTTCGCTCGACAGCGCATGGCCGAGGGGACCGGTGGCATTGGTGGTACGATCCAGCGTTTCGTCATGGAAAACATAGAGAACGCCATCGGCACTCTCGCGCACATCGAGTTCGATATAATCAGCGCCCTGCTTGATCGCGAGGTCGGCAGCGGCGAAGGTGTTTTCAGGCGCAAAATGGTTTGCACCGCGATGGGATACGATCTTAGTCACGAAAAAGTCCTGTCAGTTTGCGGGTTCGAGTGTTTTGACCCGGATGTCTTGATGCGAAACATGGGCGTGGAGATCGACAATGCGATTGCCCGACACGTCGAACAGAAGCGTGAGGTCGGATTTGCACGCAATGCCCACGGACGCACCCGGCGCGTGGCGAACCAACTCGCCATACTCAAGCGCATGAATGGGCCCGGCTGGTGTATCGATGGTGTAGAACACTTCGCGGCCCATGGGCTCGACGGTGACGATCTGGCCCTTTAACGTTGCATCGGCATCTGAGCCAAGGGTGATATCTTCCGGTCGCAGACCGAAGGTCACCTCGCCATCATATTGCGAGGTGAGGTCCAGCGACGTATCCCCCAACCGCAACCGGCGTCCGGCAGACTTGCCCTTGATCAGATTCATGGGCGGCGTGCCAATGAAACCTGCAACGAACAGATTGTTGGGACGGCGGTAGAGATCATCAGGCGTGCCGATCTGGGCAATTTCACCATTGTTCATGCAGATGATCCGGTCTGCCATGGTAATCGCTTCGATTTGGTCGTGAGTGACGATCAGCGTGGTGAAGCCAAGCCGCTTCTGAATGCTTTTCAACTCTGCCCGCATGGTGATGCGCAAGGTGGCATCGAGGTTGGAAAGCGGCTCGTCCAGAAGGAGGATGTTCGGCTCCTTGACGAGCGCACGCGCCAGGGCCACGCGCTGCTGCTGTCCGCCGGAAAGCTGTGAAGGGCGGCGGTCGAGCAGGGCGCTGATCTGCACGAGGCTTGCCGCCTCTTCCACCCGTTTCGCGATTTCCTGCTTGCCCATGCTTTTGAAACGCAGTGGAAAGGCGATGTTTTCCCGCACGGTCAGGTTCGGGTAGAGCGCATAGGACTGAAAGACGATACCGACGTTGCGGTCGCGTGCATCAATGCGATTGACATTGTGCCCATCGAACGAAATCTGCCCGCCCGTCGGCGCGTAGAGACCCGCCAGCAAAAAGAGCGTGGTGGATTTGCCGCAGCCGGACGGCCCGAGGACAGCGACGAATTCGCCATCTTCGATGGTCAGGTTCATGGGTTTCAGAACCTGGGTCTCGCCCCAGCTTTTGGTGACTTTATCGAGAGTGATCTTGGCCATGAAATTATCCCTTGATCCCGCCGAAGCTCATCTGTGTGATGTACTTCTGCGTGAAGGTGTAGAGGAGCAGCACAGGCAGAAGATAGATGATGCCGACAGCGGCGATCATGCCGTAGTCTGCGCCCATATTGTCCTGTGCGACGAAGAAGAGGTAGAGGCTCATCGTCATCTGGCTCTTGTCGATGAGCAACGTCTGAACGAAGACATATTCCTCCCAACCTCTGAGGAAGGTGAAGGTCGCGACCGCGATCAGGCCGCTACGCACCTGCGGCAGCACGATCATGCGAAACGCCTGCGAACGGGTGGCACCGTCGGTCACGGCGCTCATTTCGATATCCCAAGGCACATTGTCGAAGAAGCTTTTGAGCACGAAAATTGCAAAGGGCAATTCCAGTGCGCTCATGACCATCACCACACCTGCGAGGTTGTTGAGCAGCCCCATATAGTGGAGCTGAATAAAGATCGCGACGGTCAGTGCCAGTGCTGGGAAGGCGTGCAACAGCAACAGGCCCCGCAGAAAACTTTCACGACCGGCAAAGGCGAAGCGAGACAGAGCATAGGCCGCCGGGGTGGCAACGAGCGTGACGATCAGCGTCTGGCTAACAGCGAAGATCACCGAACTTCCGAGCGCCGTCCAAATGGAAGGCATCAGGTCTATGATGGTCGTTTCTGTTCCAGCGATGTCTCGATTCCACAAGAAACGGTAGTTATCTATTGTCATGTGCGGGGCGAGCAAAATCGCAACCAGAATAAAGATGACAATGCCAAGCGCCGACCAGGACAGAGCGGGTTTGCGCAGACGATCAGCTAGGAAAGCCAAGGCAATCGCGCCGAAATAGGCAACGAGCGCAATCCCTGCGGTGCGCCACAGAACCAGACGGCTGACGGCTTCATCCGACGACGTCAGCGATTTCACCAGCAGCCAGAGATACGGCAGGAGAACCGGGACGGAAACAATCGTCAGAAACAGGATGATTGCCGATAAAAAGCCAGCCCTGTTGGCAACACCGCGGCGCTCAAGACGCTGCCAGTGTGCGGAGGGGGCGGCAGGCATGGTATCGGTCTGGACGAGCGTCATCACAGCACCTCGATCTTCGGAGCAGAAAAGGTGGAGCGCATATTGCTGACACGCCACTGGATGAGCGTTACGACCACGCCAATGACCATCAGGCCGAGTGCCAGCGCAGCACCATAGGCATAGGCGCCGTTTTCGAATGCGCGACGATAGATATAGAGTGCGTATGGGGTGGAATCGTAGACCGGGCCGCCGCCGGTGATCAGCAGGATGTACTCATAGGTCGTCATCAGCGAAAGCGCCTGATAGATCGTGATGAAGCGGATGGGCTGTGAAAGCGCAGGCGCCACGACATACCGCAGCACACCCCATTCGCTGGCACCATCAACCCGCGCGGCGTTGGCAAGGTGGGACGGGATCGAGCGGATGGACGACGTCAGAATGACCATGGCGAAAGACGCGCCGACCACGCCATTTGCGAGAATGACGAGCAAGAGCGGAAAGTCGTTGCGCAGGTTGAGCGTCGGAAGGCCGAAGGTGCTTGTGACCTGGTTGAGCAGACCTGATGGTGACGGATCGGCAATCCATATCCACAAAATGCCGTAGAGGACGGCCGGGCTCATGCGCGGCAGAAGCCAGAGGCCGCGGAAGAAATTGCCGAGTTTGTCAGGTATGGCGGTAGACGTCATCGCCAGCAGCGTGCCGAGGCCGATGTTGAAAATGAACAGAGTTGCGGTGACATAGATCAGCGTCGTCAGCAGCACCATCGGCATGCGGGCATCCCGCTGCACGATGCGTTCGAAGTTCTGCGTCGTGAACTGCCCGACGCGCAGATTGGCACCCATATCGGTAAAGGCAATCACCGCATTGACGACGATCGGCGCCAGAAAAAACACGGCAAGCAGCGCTATCGCTGGCGCAAGATAGAGCATGGGCCGTGCCGGACGGTGCGCTCGGAGCTGGAATTGGGACATTGTGAATTACCGGTGAGAAAAGGCGTTGCCGCCCGGCGTCATGCCGGGCGGCAGGCAATGAAGTGAAATTTTAGTTGCTGGCGCTATCGCGGATTTCGATGTCCTTGCCGAACTGCATTTCGAGCTCGTCGGCGATGAAATCGACAGCCTGTTCAGCCGTCATCTTGCCGGTTTCAACAGCCTGAAGACCATTGAACAGAACTTTGTTGTAGCTACCAAACTGAGTGTGGTTCGGAACGAACTGGGCATTCGCCATCATCGGAGATGCCGCAGACAGGACCCAGTTTTCCTTGTATTTTGGCATCGCCGTCTGAGCGTTGCTGATTGCCGTGTGATAAGACGTCACGGCATGCTCATTGTTGAAATAGGGCAGCGATGCGAGCGCTACGAGGTCGGCAGCGATTTCTGCATTCTTGCTCTTGGGGTTGACGGCGTAAAGAATGGGGTGGGAAAGGTTGGCAGGCTTGCCGCCCTTTTCTGCGGCAGGAGCAGGCAGCCAGCCGATCTTGTGGAAGTAACCTTCCTTGTCGGTCGGCCATGTTGCACCGTTCTTTTCACCAACCTGCCAGGCAACAGCCCAGACGCCCTGATGGAAGATGAATGCCTTTTCCTGCTTGAACGCGCCCTGGATCGCTTCCCAGCTCATGGCCGTATTGTCGATAGGCGTTACGCCTTCCTTGGCATTGCGCTCATACCAACCCAGCGCCTTGGTCATCTCGGCCTTCGGGAACACCAGCTTGCCGGTCTTTTCATCCATGAACTTCACGCCGTAGGACTGGAAGACCATGAGATAGTCGATACCGACATTGGGGCGATGCAGCATGCCGTACTGGGCAGCCTTGCCGTCTACGACTTCCTTGGAGAGAGCGGTCAAATCATCCAGCGTGAATTCACCTGCCTCGACCTTGGCTGGAAGGCTTTCGATGAAGGCTTCGTCCTTGCCGATTTTGCGCAGCATATCTTTATTGTAGAAGAACATGCGGATTTCGGCATCCTGCGGAACGCCGTAAATCTTGCCATCATTGGCCTTGGCGGAGTTCCACAGCACCGGCAGGATATCGCCGTAAACCCATGGCGACGCAGCGATCCGCTCATCCATCTGCATTGCATAACCATCTTGGGCAAACTGATCGATCCACTCGTGCGGCACGGTGTAGATGTCTGGACCCTGACCGACAGAGAATGCCTTCAAGTTTTCCAGCGCCAGATCGTCCCAGCCCTTTACGGCGCTGTTGTTGGCTTCGATGACGATGTGCTTGTCCACGCCCGCTGACTTGAACTGTTCGTTCATGATCTTGGCCGCACCTTCAATATTGGTGATGCGACCCGGCGCCGTCTTGTCGGCCAGCGTGGAAATCTTGATCTTGATGTCTTCCGCATGCGCTGCGCCTGCGACGAGAGCGGAGATCGCAACGGATGTGAGAAGGGAAACAAATTTGGTCATGGAGGCGTGATCCAGTTGAAGAATGATTATTTAATTAAGTTGCTTAAGTAATAGATTTATGACATCGCAAATTAAATATGTTGAGGATGGACAACCGTGCTGAAACGACTGCGCCCGCTTGACGAGATTGGCGATACACAAGCTGCGGTGCTGAGATTTCTGCGCCGCAGGGGTTCTGCCTCACGCGCGGAGATTGCTGAATTTTGCCGCGTTACCCCGGCAGCCGTCAGCATGATGGCGCGTGACCTGATCGAACGCGGTATCGTCATAGAAGGTGCACGGCGTGCCGGCGGGCGTGGTGCGCCACACATCGATCTGATGCTGGATGGCAATGTTGGCTATGCGCTGGGCGTCCATGCGAACCGCTATACGCTGACGATGACACTCCTGGATTTCTGCGGCAAACGGGTTGGAGAGCAGCATTTACATGGCCCTTACGACACCCTCGCCGACATCCAGACATCCCTTGGCAGACTCAAGACGGACCTTCTCGGCACGCACGGAATCGATGAGCGCCTGCTGATCGGCGCTGGTATTGCCATGCCGACCCGCTTCCGTCAGGGCGCGACCGTTCTTGATCTGGCAGAAGAAGTGATTTCCTGGGCAGGTTCCGATCTGACGTCGACGCTCAACGACGCGCTTGGCTGTCCTGTCATCATCGAAAACGATGCCAACGCCGCCGCCATGGGTGAGCTTGCGCTGGGCAATGCGGATGAACACGACAACTTTGCCTATCTCTACCTGTCCGAAGGCATCGGCAGCGGGCTTATCATCGGCAAGGAGCTTTATCGCGGCAATCTGGGCAATGCGGGCGAAGTTGGCGCGCTTCGCGCACGCGGCTTGACACGCCCGTCTTTCGAAGACCTCGCAATCTGGTGCAAAGAGCATGTCGGGCATATTCCAGATGGCCGAGCGCCCGACCAATGGACAGCCTATCTCGAGGAAAACCACGCAGTTCTAAACGCTTGGCTGGAGCGCGCCGGACCGCAGACCGCGCAACTTGCCTTCTCGATAGCGGCTGTTCTCGCGCCCTCCGCGATTTACATCGGTGGCACCCTGCCCCCTATGGTCCGTGAAGAGTTGGCCAAATGGCTGGACTTTGCGACGTCCAAACCGTTCGAAGGCGCGCGCGTTCTTCAACCTGACATCCGCATCCCGCAAATCCCGGCAACGGATTCCGTCGCTTTCGGTGCCGCCGCCATGATACTGCACAGCATTCCGCGACAGAACGCCTGACACCGAACTGCTGGTTTCAAAACGACAAAGGGACCGAGCTCAACGCTCAGTCCCCTCTGTGTTTTAGGCTGTGATGACTTACTTACGGATTTCCGTCAGCTCGGCAATGATCGAGTCAACAACATCAGGACCAATCTGGGCCTTGTGCTTTTCATAAACGACCATCGACTTTTCGCGGATACGCGCCTGTTCTTCCGGCGACAGCGTATTCACCTTAAGACCGGCTTCCCTGATTTTTTCAAGCGACGTCTTGTTCAGCTCCTGAATAACCTTGCGTTCTTCATCACGACCAACCACGGCGCATTCACGAAGGGCAGCCTGCTCTTCCGGCGTATAGGTATCGAAAATTGCCTTCGAGAACAAAAGCAGGAATGGCGTGTAGGCGTGGTTCGTCTCGGTAATGTATTTCTGGACCTCGAAGAACTTCGACGTGTCGATCGTCACATAGGGATTTTCCTGTGCGTCGATGGCGTTGGTTTCCAAGGCCGAGAAGACTTCACCGAATGCCATCGGCGTGGGGTTTGCGCCAAGGTTCTGGAATGTATCGAGGAAGATGTTGTTCTGCATGACGCGAACCTTCATCCCTGAAAAATCTTCCCACTTGGTGACGGGACGTACGGAGTTCGACAGGTTGCGGAAACCGTTTTCCCAATAAGCGAGATTGACGAGACCAGCCCCTTCCAGCTTCTCGTTCATCATGTCACCGAATTTGCCGTCGAGCACTTTGTAGGCTTCCTGCGGTGTGGCAAACAGGAATGGCAGATCGAAGACGCCAAGCGCTGGAATGATGCCGACCAGCGGTGAAGACGAGGTGACGACACCTTCCTGTACGCCGGAACGAAGAGCCTGCGTCGCCTGAAGGTCTCCACCCAATGCACCGCCCCAGAAAGCCGTGATCTTTAGCTTGCCGCCCGACTTTTCGTCGAGGCAGGCCTGCATCGCCTTGATGCCATTTCCGACGGGGTGGTCTGCATTGATACCGTTGGAAATGCGAATATTGCGGGCGTTGAACTCGGCAAAGGCCGGAGCAGCGGCTGAAACGCCAAAAGCAATCGCCGTCGTGGCTAGAAGCAGTTTTCTCATAATATCCCTCCCTGGATTATTGAAAACATCATGTATGGATCGCCGGTTGCTACCGCAGCCAGCGGGCAGGCACGAGTACGAGGTCCGGAAACACGACCAACAGGAACAGCACGATGGTCTGCGCCGAAAGGAATGGCCACACACCTATGGTGACTTTGCCGAGCGGGATCCGCCCAACACCGCTGACGACATTCAACACGACACCAACCGGCGGTGTGATAAGGCCGATACAATTGTTCATGATGAACATCACACCGAAATAGACGGGGTCGATACCGGCCTGTTTGATGATTGGCATCAGCACCGGCGTCAGGATCAAAATGGTTGGCGTCAGATCCAGCGCCGTGCCGACGACCAGCACAAGGATCATGATAACAAACATCAACAGCATCGGACGATCGATCAGCGGTTCGATATAACCGGCGATTTCTGCCGGAATATTCGCAGCCGTGATAAGCCACGCAGAGACCAGAGCTGCACACACCAGAAACATGATGACGGAGGTCGTCTTGGCAGCCTGCAGAATGACGCGCGGCAGGTCCTTTGGCTTCAGTTCGCGGTAGATGACCATGCCGACGAACATTGCATAGGCAGCAGCGATAACCGCGGCTTCGGTCGGCGTGACGATACCAGCCTTGATACCACCCAGAATGATGACGGGCATGCCCAGCGCCCAGGCAGCGCGCCCGGTTGCGTTCAGCCGTTCCGACATCGGCGCCTTCGGCAAGGGCTCGACCTTGTCTTTGCGAACAACGATCAGCCAGGCGATGACAAGCGCCAGCCCCATCATGATGCCGGGCACGATACCGGCCATGAAGAGTTGCGTGATGGAAACGTTTGCCGCCACACCGAAAACAATGAAGGCCATCGATGGCGGAATGACCGGCGCGATGATGCCGCCAGCCGCAATCAAACCGCCAGCGCGTGGCACGTTGTAACCGGCCTTCGCCATCATCGGCAGAAGAATGGCGGCAAGCGCTGCGGTATCAGCGGCGGCTGATCCCGAAATACTGGCCATGATGATCGCCGCCAGAATGGCGACGATGCCGAGGCCGCCGCGGATGTGGCCGACGCAGGCAATCGCAAAATCGATGATGCGGCGGGAAAGACCGCCGGAATTCATCAACTCACCGGCCAGAATGAAGAACGGAATGGCCAGAAGCGTGAATGTATCGGCACCGGCAATCATGTTCTGCGCAATGATCTGCGTATTGAACATGCCCATGAACCACATGAGCATGACGCCGCAGAACATTAGCGCGAAAGCAACGGGTACGCCGATCACCATCGCTCCCAGAAGCGACGCGATAAAGACGAGAAGGGTCATATCAGGTGCGCTCCGCCAGTTGCTCGATGGTCAGGTTTTCACCGGCGAAAGCAGCAATTTCATCATCTGTCACGCGGCCCGTCAGCAAGCGAAACAGGCGCTCGAGCGCAATGATCGTCATGCCTGCACCTGTGAAAAGGCCGATGCCATAAACCCAGATCATAGACATGCCCGTGACCGGTGCCGCCATGCTGGCATTGATGGGAAACTGCTTCCAGGTACCCCAGAAGAAGATGGCGGAGCAGGCGATGATGACCAGATTGGACAGGATCATGCAGATGATGCGACCACGACGCGACAGGAACATCACCAGCGTTTCGATGCCGAGATGGCTGTGTTCGCGAAAGGCGACGACGGCGCCGATGAAGGTTAGCCAGACGAAGAAATAGCGTGACAGCTCTTCGGATACGTTGAGGCCCGAATTGAAGCCGTAACGCATGATCACGTTGACAAAAACCATGATCGCCATGCCGGACAGGAGAATGATCAGCAGGACTTCAAGGAAGCGGTAAAAGAGGTCGATTGCTCTTTGCATACCTCACACCTTTCCCAAAAGACCGCGCCCAGCGAGATTGCGAACCAGCGCGCCGACTCCGAAGCTCCATTCCGGGCAGGCATCCGTGCGCTCGACCCAGTTTACAAGACGACCGAGTTTGGCTGTCGAGATTTCCACCCGGTCACCCACTTCATGGGTAAAGCCTTCGCCAGCGCCGCGACGATCCTTTACCGGCGCAAACATGGTGCCGAGAAACAAAACCGCGCCATCGGGGTACTGATGGTTACGGTTTCTGAGTTGCGAGGCGAGGCTTTCCGGTGAACGGCTAATCGCTTCCATGGGGCTTTCGCCCGTCATCTCGAAGCCGTCTTCGCCATGAACCTTGAGAGCTACCCGGACCTTGCTCAAATCATCCATGGTGAAGCCGCTATCGAACAGGCGAATAAACGGGCCAATGGAGCAGGAGGCGTTATTGTCTTTCGCTTTGCCCAGAAGCAAAGCGGAGCGCCCTTCGACATCCCGCAGGTTCACGTCGTTGCCCAAAGTGGCACCGACAATTGTGCCATCGGCGCGCAGAACGAGGACGACTTCCGGTTCCGGATTGTTCCACTGCGAAATGGGGTGAATGCCGACAAGGTCGCCACATCCGACTGACGACATGGGCTGCGACTTCGTAAAGATTTCTGCATCGGGGCCAATGCCGACTTCCAGATATTGCGACCACAGGCCCATATCCTGCAGCAGTTTCTTAACCTCGGCAGCTTTCTCAGAACCGGCAACGAGCCCCCGAAGACTGTCCCCCAGAACCGGAGCGAGTTTGGCGCGGATATCCTGAGCGCGACGGGGATCGCCCTTGGCCTGCTCTTCGATGACGCGTTCCAGCATACTGTCGGCAAAGGTGACACCAGCAGCCTTGATGGCCTGGAGATCGATGGGGGCAAGGATTTTACCGGTTTCACCGGAGAGAAAACTTTGCAGGCTACCAAGGTCGGGCAGGCTGGACGCGGCATGCAGCGTTTGCACTAGACTATCCATCTCCAGAAGTCCGGACATGGTGGCGGCAATGCCGGTGAGGTCGAGGACGCGCCCGTCCGAAATCAACACCGGGCAAGGGCCGGCGCTGGCATTCGACCAGACACGCCCAACCAAAAGAGCCTCGGCTGCGTCATCCGGCAAAATGGATTCTGCGCGCAATACACGTTCGGAATTCAAAACTCGTCCTCCACATTCCCCAGGCAAATGCGCCCTCCAGCGCCGCTTGCCCTATTGTCAGGATGTCTGACAATGCTCCTGATTGCATTTCTAATATGGCTTATTCGCTATGTCCAGCGCTCTCGCGCCAGTAAAATTGTATAGGCTGTGGCTACCAACCCAACCGCCACACCTCAATAGACTTCGAGTATCAGATCGAGGCGTTGTGCCGCACCAATCAAGTGATGGCGCATTGCCGCACGCGCCTTCAACGGGTCGCGCGTCACCAAGGCATCACGGATGGCCACGTGTTCAGCAATGGTCGTTTCGACAATTTCTTCAAGAACAGCAGCGGCGCGCGCTGCGTTGATGGCGAGGCTGATACGCTCGGCAATGAAGCCTATGAAGAGGGAGAAATACTCATTGTGCGTGGCCGCGGCCAAAGCACGGTGGAAAACGAGATCGGCAACGATGCCTTGGTCCGTCCATTTCTCCGCACCCGTCATCTGCGCAAGCGCATCATCGAGCTTTTGCAGATCGGCATCGTCGTGGTGAACGGCCGCCAGACCGGCGGCCTCGATTTCGAGAGGCATGCGAAGCTGGAAAAGGCTGCGAAAGCTTTCCCGATCATACAGCGCGTTCTGCTCTATGCGGATGGAGCCCCGCCCCTTGGCTTCGGTCACGAAAGCACCGATGCCCTGGCGGGTTTCGACCAGTCCTTCATTGCGCAACTCGGCTATGGCTTCCCGCACCACCGAGCGACTGACACCAAAGGTCTTGGCAAGAACATGCTCTGTCGGCAGCTTATCACCGGGCAATATCCGGCCTTCCGCGATTTCCTTGCCGATGTGACCGGCAATGCGCGCCGGGAGATGTTCATTCCGTCTGATCTGGCTGAAATCCGCCGTCATGCACTTGTCCGCCTTTGATGATGCCAGACTATTCTACGATATGTCGTTGAAATTCAATTGGCAGCCCGGGTTCATCACCATCGACGGATCGATTGCTCTTTTGACCGCCGTCAGCAAGGCGCGCTGCGGTGATGGCAAACGCTCTTCAAAATCGCCCCGCTTCAAACGACCGATGCCATGCTCGGCACTGATGCTGCCGCCATAGATGTCCACGACCTCGTTCACGACGACCTTGGCTTTATAGATCATGGCATTCACTTCATCCGCCGGTAGGCCGGATGGCGGCAGAACATTGAGGTGCACATTGCCGTCCCCGACGTGCCCGTAGGAAACGCTGACACAGGTTGGAAGCGCATTCGACACCGCCTTTTCTGCGTCGCGAACGAAATCCGCAAGGCGTGAAAGCGGCACCGAAATGTCCGTGCGCATATGCGGACCGCGCTTGGCCTGCCCCTCATTCATGCCTTCGCGGATCAGCCAGAGATTGCGTGCCTGAGCCTGCGAGGACGCGATCACACCATCGATCACAAGGCCATCCTCCATGACACCGCCCAGAAAACGCTCCATCAGATCTGGAATATCGACCAAGCCAGAGCCGGAGATTTCCATCAGCACATAGGCTGGATAGTTCCCCGCAATCGGCAAAGGCAGATCGGGCATTGCTTCGCGGGCGAGAGTAAAGGCAAGCGGCGGCATAAATTCGAAAGCTGACATCAGATCGCAGCAATCGCGTCGCGCGCGGCGGTACAGAGCGATGACATCATCGAGCGAATTCAGACCCAGCAACGCCGTTGCGACCTGATCGGGGTTCGGCATCAGCTTGATCGAAACCGCGGTAATGATACCGAGTGTGCCTTCGGCCCCTATGAAAAGCTGTTTGAGGTCGATGCCGCGATTGTCCTTGCGCAGCGTGGATAGTCCATTGAAGATCGTGCCATCTGGCAACACCACCTCAAGCCCCAGCACCAGTTCCCGCGTCATGCCGTAGCGCAAGACATTGATGCCGCCTGCATTGGTCGACACGTTGCCGCCGATGCGGCATGAGCCCTGTGCACCGAGCGCAAGCGGGAAATACATGCCCTTGGCGGCAACCTGCTCTTTCAACTCTGACAGAATGCACCCGGCCTCGACCACCGCAGAAAAATCATCCGCATCGATGTCGCGAATGGCCGCCATGCGCTCTAGACTGAGGATAACCTGGCGATCAGGCTGATCGGGAATCGCGCCTAGCACAAGCCCGGTGTTACCACCTTGCGGAACGATGGAAAGCCCAAGCTCCCGGCAGGCAAGAACCGCAGCGCTGACACCTTTTGTCGAACGCGGGCGCAAGACCGCAATCGCGTCACTGGTCACGTCGCCGTGCCAATCCCGACAGAAGCGCTGCATTTCGGCCTGATCCGTCAACACGATATCGCTGGTCAGTGCCGCGCGGAGAGATTCCTGCAAATTCCGAACCGCGCTTGCGACATCGGCTGTCATAGTCCCGCCTTTCCAATCGTACCGCAGTTTCAGGACCCATGCCGATGTTCCTCAGCGCGGACTGTTTTTGCGGGTGGTAAGTCAAATCCCTGTTTTCAATCCAGCAATATATGGTTATCAGACAACCTTACAACGAAAATTTTTGGCGTCATCTGAGATGCTTGTTGTCGTTACGGAGGAGAGACGAAATGCATATTCTGATCATTGGTGCGGCAGGCATGGTGGGCCGTAAGTTGACGAAACGGCTTTGCAAAGACGGACATCTGGGCGGCAAGCCGATTTCGGAGATGACGCTGGTTGATGTCGTCATTCCAGAAGCTCCCAAGGGCTTTAGCGGCAAGGTGAACACCAAGGAAGCCGATCTATCGGCACCGGGCGAAGCTGAAAAATTGGTGGAAGCCCGGCCAGATGTCATCTTTCATCTGGCCGCAATTGTGTCCGGTGAAGCGGAGCTCGATTTTGACAAGGGGTACCGGATCAATCTCGACGGCACGCGCCATCTCTTTGACGCCATCCGTTTGGCCAACGGGGTGGACGGCTACCGACCCCGCGTCGTCTTCACATCCTCAATCGCGGTTTTCGGCGCACCTCTGCCATACCCCATCCCCGACGACTACCATACGACGCCGCTGACCAGCTACGGCACTCAAAAGGCAATCTGCGAGTTGCTGCTCTCGGACTACAGCCGCCGCGGTTTTCTGGATGGTATTGCCATACGCCTGCCAACAATCTGCATTCGCCCCGGCGTCCCGAACAAGGCGGCATCCGGCTTCTTTTCCAACATCCTGCGAGAGCCGCTGGTTGGAAAACCCGCCGTCCTGCCGGTGTCTGACGACGTTCGCCATTGGCACACGTCGCCACGCTCGGCTGTCGGCTTTCTCATTCACGGCGCAACTATTGACTTGGAAACGGTCGGCCCGCGCCGTGCGCTTTCCATGCCGGGCCTCAGCGCCACGGTGGGTGAACAGATCGAAGCGCTGCGCCGGGTAGCGGGTGATAGTGCCGTCGCTTTGATCCGCCGCGAACCCGACGACATGATCATGAAGATGGTGGCTGGCTGGGCTCCGGGCTTTGATGCAAGCCGCGCCACATCGCTCGGGTTTCAGGCAGAAACCTCCTTCGACGACATCATCCGCGTGCATATAGAAGACGAGCTTGGTGGAAGCATCTAAAAGAGGTCGATGAGCAGAAAGGCACTGCTGTCCGGTTTAATCTCACACCCATTGCATTACCATCTGGTCTTTGTGTCGGTTGGTGCTGGGTGGTGGTTT